>CAMYJZ010000019.1:20594-54419 GCA_947258845.1 uncultured Ectothiorhodospiraceae bacterium
GCGCGATGATCCAGCCGAAGACCTTGCCGGAACGCACGATCAGCTCATTGCTCGCCTGCCGGTTGATGACGCGCCGGTACAGGCCCAGGCTGAACAGGGTGCAGGTGCTGTTCAGGGCCGAGTTGTAGCTGGAGAGGATGGCGCCCGTCATCACCGCCGCGAAGAAACCGGCAAAGGGCGTCGGCAGCACCTGGTTCACCAGCATGCCGTAGGCATGATCCGCCTTGATGTCCTGGCCCGCGAACAGGGCGTAGGCGATCATGCCAGGGATCACCAGGTAGAGCGGACCGACCAGCTTCAGCAGGCCGGTCGCCAGCACGCCTTTCTGACCCTCGGCCAGCGACTTGGCGCCAAAGGTGCGCTGGATGATCTGCTGGTTGGTGGTCCAGTAAAACATGTGCAGCAGCAGGATGCCTGAAAAGACCGTGCCGAACGGCACCCCGCTGTCAGGACCACCGATGGAGTTGAAGCGGCCGGGGTTGCCCGCCGACAGTGCATCGATGCCCGCAAGGAATTCACCCTCGCCGAGCGCATTCAGACCAAACCAGGCGATCATCAGGCCGCCGGCCAGCAGGCCGATGCCGTTGATGGTGTCGGATACGGCAACGGTGCGCAGACCACCGAACAGCGCGTAGACCGAACCGATGAGGCCGACCACCCAGACGATGATCCACAGGGTCTGCGTGTGCGATTCGAGGCCGAGGTAGCCCTGCACGTCGAGGATGCCGATCAGCCCCGTGGCGCCGGTGTAGAGAATGATCGGCAGCAGGATCCCGGCATAGGCGACCAGGAAAATCAGGTTGGTGATGACCTGGGTCTGGTGATCGAAGCGGATCTCCAGGTACTCCGGCACGGTCGACACGCCGCTGCGCAGGAAGCGCGGCAGGAAGAACAGCGCCATGCACACCAGTGCGATGACGGCCACGACCTCCCAGACCATGACGGCAAAACCATGGGTAAAGGCGGCGCCGTTGAGCCCGACCATCTGCTCGGTGGAGAGGTTGGTCAGGAGCAGGGAGCCGGCGATCAGCGGCCAGGTCAGGCTGCGACCGGCGAGGAAAATGCCCTGGCTGGTGGCATGGTCATCCCGGCGCGTCAGCCACCAGGTGAGCGCGGCCACCAGGGCGGTGAAGAACAGGAAGGAGGCCAGGATCATCGCATCAGGGGGCGTCGAAGCACAGTGCTAATTGATGCGAGGAAAGATACTGTGCGCTGGCGCGATTACAAAAAGAAACCGGGCGTTGGCATGGCTGCCAACGCCCGGATGGTACTCGTTACATCTGCGGCATGCGAAAACGGATCTCGCGTGCCAATGCCGTCACGATGACGGCGAAACATGCGTCAGCCCTTGCGGCGACGACGTGCTACACCGACCAGGCCGACCAGACCGGAACCGAACAGCCAGACGGCAGCGGGGACTGGAATGGCCTGTACTTCAAGTTCAAGCGATGCGGCATCGAACCTTGGTGCACCACCGCCAATGCCAGCGAATGGTCCGGTAATGAGGGTGAGCCGTACACCGTTTGTTCCCCTCTCAGTGGGGACTGTTGCACCAACGACCCCAATCTGAGTCCAAACATCTAGGGGGGCAGTGAAGTCAATGGTCGACCCAAAGGATACGATACCATTCTGAGCACCATCAGTTAACCATTCAAGATTGACTGCAGCAATCTGACCATCCAACATTGGGTCAGCACTGTCGTTCAGAACCCATGCAGTGCCAGTCACCACATCAGTCGGGTTTACTGAGAAATCTTGAAATACGCCAGCTTCACCGAATACTTTGAGTACAACGGTTCCCTCTAAAGCTCCAGCCGGACCGATCGGCGGCACCCCTTGGATACGGAAAGCAGGACCGAATGCGGTCCAGCCATTACCCGCTCCAGCAGCCTCAGCACCGACAAACGCTGGATCTTCAAAACCTGGATTGACGAGCACGTTTGCGTGAGCGATGCCGGCACACAGTGCGAAAAGCGAAACCGACCCCACGAATTTTAAGATACTGTTCTTAATAGTCATTTTGTAGCCCTCTTGAGAAATCTCACGAATTTTCTCTCAACCGATTTGAAAGAACTTCTGGTTATTTTTCTAGCAATGCATATTGCTATATAGCAGTTTTGGTGTAACTTCATCAACAAACTGCTATATAGCTATGCATAATCGATGCCATATTTCTATCTATCTGATTTTTATTTATTATTTTTCATACCATGTAACTCGTCCACCCTGGCCGGCATCGTTTTGTAAGGCATTCTGACATCGGAAAATGCAAAGCCTGGCTTATGGGCTGATAAAATTTATATGAATTACAGTAGTTTGCCAAATAATTGGCGGGTATGCGCCGGGCTCTGCCACTCAGTCGGGATCCCTTACAGTCTCCGGTACCTTAACAGCCTGCTGCGGAAATCCGTCCCGCCGGAGCGTCACTACCGCCGGCGCCCCGCCCGGAAAATGTCCTGACAAACAGTACGGCCCGGGCTTGACGGGCGAAATCCCGTCAAGCATGGACCCGTTGCTGCGCGGTGGCCGGTCAGGCGTCACGGGCCAGGTGCCCGCCACGGCTGGCGATCACCTCTCGGTACCAGTGCGCGGAATCCTTCAGGGTGCGACGCTGGCTGGCATAGTCCACGTGGATCAGCCCGAAGCGTTTGGCATAACCCTCGGCCCATTCGAAGTTATCCATGACCGACCAGAGAAAATACCCCAGTGCCGGCACGCCCTCCGCAATCGCACGGCTGTATTCCTCAAGATATTGTTGTAAAAAATCGATGCGCTGCCGGTCATGGACGCGATCGTCCTCTAGGGTGTCGTCACTCGCCATGCCGTTTTCGGTGATGACGATCGGCAGCCGGTAGCGCTCGTGCAGGAAGCGCGGGCCCCAGTAAAGCGCCTCGGGCGTGACCGGCCAGCCCATGGCCGTCACCGGCAGGTCGGCGTCGGGGACATTCTCGGCCTCCCCTGCCGGCGTCGCACGGATGCACCGACCGGAATAGATATTCGCACCGAAAAAATCCAGCGGTTGATGGATAATCGCGAGGTCGCCTGACGGCAGTTCGGGCATGTCGGCTGCAAACAGCCGCAGTCCGTCTTCCGGGTAGTGCCCGAGGATCATGGGATCCGAGAACCAGCTGTTGTTGAAGAAACTTTTCCTGCGGATTGCGAACATCCGGCGGCGGGCGGCGGTGATATCCTCAGGCCGGCCGGTTGCCGGTATCGAGACCAGGTTCGCCTGTACCGTGCCGATCAGTGGGGCTTTTATGGCCCGCGCACGGATCACCTGCACAGCCCGCCCGTGCGCCAGCAGGGCGTGATGCGCGGCGCGCAGGACTTCGGCAAGGCCCATCTGCAGACCGGGCGCATGGCTGCCATCCAGGTGCCCCATGCCGATGAAGCACTGCGGCTCGTTGAGCGTCATCCAGTGGGCGACCCGGTCAGAGAGCCTGTCCACCACGCGGGCGGTGTACTCGGCAAACCAGTCGGCACTGTCCCGGTTCAGCCAGCCGCCCCGACAGTAGAGTGCGTAGGGATAGTCCCAGTGAAACAGGGTCACCCAGGGCGCTATGCCGCGTTCCAGCAGCGCATCGACCAGCCGGCTGTAGAAATCCAGCCCCTTGTCGTTGATGACGCCCGTGCCCTCGGGAAGAATGCGTGGCCAGCTGATAGAGAAACGGTAGGCCTGCAGGCCCATCTCGGCCATCAGGCCGACATCTTCCCGGTATCGGCGGTAATGGTCACAGGCCATCTCACCGGTGTCGCCGTTCTTGATCCTGCCCGGCTGACGGCCCAGCATGTCCCATACGGACATGCCGCCCCCGTCACGGTATGCCGCCCCCTCTACCTGGTAGCTGGAGGTTGCAGCGCCCCAGATAAAATCTTTCGGGAATGCCATCAATGGGCGAGTGAATGCAGCCAGGGCAAATCAGCGCCACTGCCAAGCAAAAAGTCTGATCTGTACAGATCTCTGATAACTATTTCGACGCAGGATGCAATCCGAAAATCACGCGCTTGAACTAGAAAACGTTGACTGACAGGACACCATCGTTGGGACAGTCCACGCCGCAGGGTACATAGGTATACCCCCACTCACCTATCTCACCCAGTGCGCCAAGGGGGCTTGGAACTGGAAGTCCTTCCAGGCTTGCGTCATCCCAGAAAATGGAGCCCCCACCACCGCCAATGTCGATATGCAGCAACAAGAGCCTGGCAGTGACTGCATCGGGAGGCGCGGTGCCCTGAACCGACAACTCTGTCCAGTCGGAAGGTGAGAGCCCGCTCCTGGGCGCCAGCAGGATATTCTCCCCCCCAACTGTGTCAGCGAACACCTCCAGGGCTTCACCGACTTGAACACCAAGATCATCGAGAAATGTCAGTTGCAGAAGCGCAAGATTGTTGAATTCATCGCCGGCCCAGTTCATGGCGTACACGGATGCGGTATAGGTTTCATGAGGGGTTACCGGATATTCCTGGAAGGCCCCACCATCACCCCCGAACTGCTTGAGGACCTGGGTGTCGGTAAGTGCGGTTGGATTCACACTGTTACCGCCGGGTTGATAGAGGTTGCTGGTCGTAAATGCATTGTTGAAACATGTCCAGTCCCTCGAACAGGCAACATCACCATCCAATGCGTCGGTACCAGGACTGGTCTCCTCAAAACTGTCGTTGCGCATCAGGTTCTCTTCGGTGACTGGCAACAGCAGTGAATAACCATTGGGGTAGAAGCTGGGAGTTGAAGAAGCATCGGATGTCGCAAGTTGTCTATGTAAATGATCGCCAACCAGCAGGTTGAGTTGCTGAGAAACAAATACTTCCGGGAAACCAAATGGACCAAAGAAAGTCACGGACCCAAAATAATTATCCAGGACTGAGCGGTAGGCCTTTACAGCCTGTCGCCGCACGAGCGGATCGCCAATGCCAATCTGAACCTGTGCCGTCCATAATTCGTGCAATGCACGCGCGGTGTAATACTGATTCTCCCCGGAGCTTCTACGCGCCAGCGCCGTCGCCCAGAGATAGAAGCGTGCCTTTGCGCCCGTGGGCCCCGGTGGAATCTCCTCCAACAGTTCCAGCTTGCCAATGGGTTCATCAGGATTGTTTTCATCAAACTCACCGGTCGGAATATTCTGATAGGGATTCTCCTCGTCCAGGAGGACACAGGTCTCCCGGTAAACCCCCGCATCTTCACAACGCAATCCAAGGATCAGGTCGGTCGGCAGGGTGTAGGAAGTAAAGGGGGTTCCATCGGTACTGTCAGGACCACAGCCAGTAGTAAAGAGCACAACCAGCCCGAGCAGCATGGTACGGAGTCCTGCAGAGGCGACTGACCCCATTTTGTTTGAATTGGTGATTCTCATGAGAATGTCTCCGGCAAAGCAAACCCGTCTACTGGAAGGCCCACTTGAAATAGAACATGGTTAAAAAATCATAGCCATTTGCGCCATCCCGATACTCATCGTCCGGCGAGTTCTCGTCCAGCGTCCGGTACAGCGCCCGGATACCGATTTTGCTGGATTCATCCTCGTCCAGGCGCTGATCGAGCAGCAGCGAATAGTCCAGCTTGTACTGTTCGGGGTAGGTAACATTGAACTGCCGATGAAAATCATACGGTCCCCAGGCGTCTTTCTTGAAGTACCCGGAGAGAATGTGCTTCCGGTTGAAGATGAACTTGGCGTCCGCCTCGTAGAATTCACGCGCGCCCCCGTTCGGATCTCCGGTCGACTGCTGCTGCCCGGCGACCAGGTTGGTAATCAACTTGAAATCGCGGTGCGTATTGAACACCATCCGGTTCGACACTTTCCAGATATCCTCTGCCGGGAGACCCTGGCCAAAGGGTGCATTGAACCCGCCCTCGTCAAAGAAAAACAGGTAGGAATCGGTTGGCGTCGGGTACTCCGTGTAATTGGCCCCGATATTGAAGGCAAACGCGGCATTTTCACGCCGGTCATTGTCCCAGTGATAAAAGAACGTGGCGGGTGTGGGGTCATAGGTTAAAAAGATCTCGGCCGACCTGGCCTCCCGGTTGTCCAGCACCGCGAAGGGATCATCTTCCCGGTTGCGCGGGCTGATGCCGGGATCGCCACCAACCACCGGATCAAAGAGCGGGTTGGCATCCTCCAGGTTGTCGCGATACAGGAAGCGCGGGTAGATCATGAAGTCACCGTAATTCATCATGATACCGGCCTCGTACTCCTGCTTGTTGCCCAGTGACGAATAGGGAAGGTAGGTGCCCGGTGTGCCCCCGGTCCCGAATTCCCTGAGCTGATCGCCCCCGTCTGCCACCAGGCCGGCATAATGGGCCGCCAGGTAGAGCTGGGAAAAATGCAGGTTGCCGATGTGCAGGCTGGACGGCTTGTATGTCAGCTGCGCCCTGGCTCCCAGCGTATCCTCGAACTCTATTTCATCGATGTAGGTGGTAGTGCCGGTTCTGCGGTCATATTCGTCGTCCTCCTTTTCCGTGCTGGCCATGATACCGCCAACCTCGAGCTTGGTGCTGTCAGTGAGATCGGTTTTTGCATAGATGGTTGTCTGGCGTGACTGGCGCTCGGTTGCTTCCGTTGCCGTCGCCGAATCATCGAGCCTGGACACGTCCTCGGAATGCATGAAGGTATAATCGATGTCGCCAATCTTGTTGCTGTACTTGAGCATCACCAGCGGGTTTGCACCCCAGTAGACCTCGGGTCCGAACAGCAGCTTGAGCCCGTCGAGTTTTCCCTTGCCGACTATTTCCGCCCCAAAAGGCGCCTTGGCGTTCCAGATGTCCTGGCCATCCAGGTCGGTCGTCTCTCTCAACAGGCCAAAGAAATCGCCCTCGTATTTCCAGTGGTAACGTTCTGTATGGTAAAAGGCGCTCAGGTCGAATAAATCACCGGTGTACGTGGCATCGAAATCATAAATCTCAATATTTTCACGATCCGGGTCAGGCTGATTGAGCTCCCAACCATAGGTGATTTCGAAGTTATCCTTGTCGGCTGCATTCGCAAAAAGATTGACTGTGAATTGCCCTTCTATTCTATCGTTCGGCTGAAATTCAAAATCCAGGAAGGCCCATTCACCGTCGGTGAACTCGATCGCATCTTCACCATCGATGTCGATCTCATCTTCCGACCCTTTCAGCACGAATTCGCCCTCGAGACTACCGCCCGTAAAACTCAACAGCTTCTTGCTCTCGTGCTTGTCATAGCCGTGCTCCCGCTCGCTTTTCAACATGCGGACATCGGCCTTGAGTTCCTGGTAATCCATGTTGATATTGCCGATATCCTGGTTTATCGCGGCCTTTTTGTATTTATAGGGATCGATCTTCCAGATCTCGGAGAGCACGTCGTAGGCCATCCTCGGTATGGCCTCGTAAACGCCGTCCACGTTGGGCGTACCCAGCCGGGCGATGCCGAACCATTCCTCGTTCATGTTGTTCTTGCCTTCAACATGATCGAATTTATAACCGCCGTTTGCCCATGAGGCGTTGTTGTCATGAATGTCGAGATCCTCCTGGTCCTCGACATTGTATTTCCACCATTCATCGCGCCACTCGAACACGAAGCCGCCGATCGAGTTGCCCTCCTCATTGTTGCCGTAGCTCTTGTTGTACATCTCCAGCCACTGTTCCTTGAGGTAAGTGGCCTGGGCCAGCTGGTCTTCCCGGTTCTCCCTCGCATTGAAGGCATCGCTGCCGAATTCCATGAACACCACGGGCAGGTCCAGCTTGTTTTTAACGTCCTGCCACAGGTTGGAGACGGGATTGATAAAACTCTTGCCCCGGTACGTATTGACACCAAGCAAATCCAGATCCGTGCAGTACTCGGCAATCAGGTCGATATACTGGAGGTCGCCATTGACAATGGTGAAGGGGTGATTCCGATCGATACGCTTGCCTGCTGCGATGACCTCGTTGAACAGGCTGTACAGGTACTTTGCTTTTCCCCTGTGCCGCTCGCCTTCCGGCAGATTCTCGATTTCGGCACTGGACCATTCGAGACCGTAGTTGTTCTCATTGCCAAGCGCGAACATCAGCACACCGGGAGTGTTTTTGTATGTCTCAACCAACTCCAGCACGTTTTTCTTCAGGGTTGCCCGGGTCAGTTCATCGGAGTAATCCGTTGTTGCGACCCACTTGCCGCCGACACTGAGGCCATACCTTCCCATGAGATCGTGGTCGTTAATGATCGTCATGATGCCATGTTCTCTGTAGACATAGGTTACCCACTTGGGCGGTATCTTGGAGAAGGTGCGAATGGCATTCACACCCGCCTTCTTCATCAGGCCAAAGTCGTAATCGAGCACCTTTCTGATAAATTCGTCGGACTGACCCCAGAGGTCGTAGTTGAAATTCTCGTTCCTGGGTATGTAGCCCCATACGACACCCTTGACATAGAAATCCTCGCCATTCACCTGCAGCTTCCAGCCATTTTCGTCCTGGTGCGTGGTGACCACGTCAGCCGCCTGTGCCGGGCTGACGAATGGAACATGAACAACCAGGAGGAAGACAAAAAGTCCGCAGATATTCCTGATGCCCTTACAGAATTTCAGACCTGACATGGTGACCACCCTTAGTATTTGCAGAAATCAACTAATGAAATATAAATAAACAATTTGCCTGTATTGCATCGAAAATATCCCGATCCTGTCTAGGCATCCCACACAACGTTTTTGACTGCTTCCGGTTCCAGCTGAATCCGCACGGTCTGCAGCGAATTCGCGTCAATACTGACATCTGCATACTGCGCCCCGACCTGAAGCAGGTACTGGACCGGTTTCTTCGTGGTATTCAGCACCTGGACAGATAGCAGGCCATCGCGATTGACTGTGGCACTCGCATGGATGGCATCGTCGTCCAGGCCGTCCAGGTACTTGTCTGCCTGCACGGCCCTGTCACCCGGCCTGATGGTCCGGCTGAACTGCGCAAGGATATAGTAGATCGGCGTGTAATAGACATGCTGCTTCTCCACATCGATCATGATGGGCGCGCCGCAGAAATTCCCCACGTGGTTGGGCCCGCCCCTGCTGTCCAGCACGATATTCCAGTCGATCCAGCCGGCCATCCAGTGATTCAGGCTCACGATGATGTTTCTTGCATAGCGATGCACCGGCGTGTAAATGGGGTGATCCTCCACCTTGACGCCCGGCCAGGTGGCGGTATAGGCCCAGTCTGTGGCATTTGGATTCCACCAGAAGGCATCGTTGTCGAACCAGCCACTCTCCTTGTACCGGATTGGATCGAGAATACCCTGTGGTGCATCCTTGCCCAGGTCATCTATGGTGCCTTCCGTGTGAATGACCGGAAAGTCCGGAAACCTGTCATGCACCCTGTCCAGTATGTCTTCAAATACCTTGAAGGTACTTTCGTACCAGTGCACCGCCACGCCAAAAACATATTTTGCGGTTTCCGGGTCGCCCAGGATGGTATCCGTCCACTCCTCCAGTCCATCCCTGTTCTGGTCGTAGATCAGCAACCTGACAGCGCCGTTGTCGCTGGCATGCAATTTCGGTCCCAGATGGTTTTTTATGAATTCATTCTGCGACGCCGGCGTGAAATGCATACTCTCCCACTGGCCATTATTTCCATGCGGTTCGTTGACCGGTGTAAGCCCCCAGATATCGATGCCCTCATCCCGGTAGGCCTGGAGATATTTTGTAATGTAATCGGCGTAGACCGGCAAATATTCCTTTTTGAGTTTTCCCCCTGTGCCCTGCCAATTGTTTTCATCAGATCCGGGGATGTACCAGTCCGCGATATCCTTCATCCAGGAGGGCGCCGTCCAGGCCGAGGCGATTAGATTAAGGTCTTTCTCCTGTTGCGCTTTTTTAATCGACAACGCCTCCTCGATCATGGGCATCAGGTCATAGGAGGAATCGCGTATTCCCGGGTATTCCTCGGCTGGAAATCCGTCTTTATCGGGCGCAATACTGAAATGCTCCAGTTTCACGTCACCCTTCACGTCGTCATAGGAGTATCTCCCCTTCACGGAGAAATCCGTTGCACCGATAGGGGTTCTCGCCAGGGAGAAATTGGCGCCTGCTTCACCGTAGATGTTGTGCATCACCTGCAGCCTTTTCTCCCTGTCCAGATGCGCCAGCACGAAGGCGGACGATTCGGTAAACGAGGTGCCGATACCGACAATTTCCTGCTTGACGATGTCGGGATGTACGACAATCCGGTTGCCCTGCGCCTGCCCCTTCGTGAATGTCAGGTTCTTCTTGTGTGCGATCCTGTCGCCTTCCTCCGAGGTCAGCAGCACCTCCATGGAAGTGGCGATGTTATAGTTTATGCCCTGTGTATCTGGCACTTCTGCATGACCGGAGTCCTCGGAAGAACACGCACTCACCAGCAGTGAAAGCATCACGCCCTTGTACAGATTATTTAGTCTCATTATCCAGCTACCCTGCACCGGCACATGTGAGTGCTGCGACCTGTTAGCAATGCACATGAAAGGCCATACCGGTCAGACAGATGCAGCTGCAATCTCCCCCGCATGCTCGCCCTTCCTCCCCTGCGGCATAGCCAAGACTGGATGTGCTGCCAGGCTAAAACTACGGTACTGCCTCGTAGACCTTGACGTAGTCAACCAGCATGGTCTGGGGCCAGGTCTCGGTCCCGTCCGGCGGCTGGTCGGCACTACCCAGCGTCCCGCCCATCGCGACATTGAGTATCATGAAGAAGTCCCGCGTAAATTCTTCCATGGTGTCCGGATCGATGACCCGGGAAAACACCTGGCGGCCGTCGGCATAAAATACGATTCTCTCAGGATCCCACACGGCCTCGAAAATATGGAAATCATCGCCCAGCGATTCTTCGAAAACCAGGCTGTCGCCGACAAAGACCCGTCCTTCCGGGAAGGAGCATGCCTCCGGGAACTGTATGGTTTCATCGCACCAGTGCAGGGTGGAGTGCGTGGTCATGGGATTCGAGCCGAAGGTGTTCCACATCTCCATGATGTCGATCTCGCCTGACCTTGGCCAGCCGACCTCGGGGAAGTTGGATCCCAGCATCCAGAATGCCGGCCAGGCACCCTTGCCAACCGGTGGCTTGATTCGCGCCTCGATTTTTCCGTAGCGGATGGTATTGAACGTCTCCAGCGTATTGATCCTGGCCGAAGTCACCGTTCCGTCGCGAACACCGGCAACACATTCTTCGGGTGGTGCATCGACATTGGTGAAGACGATATTGTCGTAGTAAACACCGGTATTATCATACTCGGTTGTCACGGTGTTGAAGCCGAACTGCAGTAGCTGGCCTTCGAGCAGGGGATCAGAAAGATCCAGGCTTATGGAGAAGGAGTTCCAATCCACATTACTGATAGCGGTCATGTCGGCCCGGATATCGTTGGTCGTTGCAAAACCGGCACCGGGATCCAGGGTCTTGATGAACGCACTTGCCTCGGTAACCGGCTGGACTGCATCGGCAATTCCACCTTCAAACGGCGACTTGGCATCAAAACTCAACGTGTAGGTAGTACCGATATCATCGGCTGTGATGGTTATCTCCTGGAACACGCTGGTGTTTATGGTACAGCCACTGGCACCACAATTGCCGCCGCTGGTTTGATCGCCATTGTTGTAGTCACTGTAGATGTTCAGGTGCTGCTCGCCCTGGTCGGGGCCACCTTCACCGGTTGCGATCGCCGAAAAACCGGGCCCGCCGTTGGGCGCGGGGAACGGACCATAGGGGTACTTGAATATGCCGGTGCCGACATCGCCGTCCCACACGTCGGCGAAAATAACGTAACCATCTTGATTCAATGCCTCGGGGTCGGTGGCACCCAGGGCCTCGAAGTCCTGGGAATAGGTCTCTCCGTCTGCCCCGGGACCCGGGTCGGATGACACACACAGGGCGGATATCACCAGGTTGCCGTTTTCCACGCGGACGTTTTCCGGGTCATCGGTATACAGCTGCCACTCGTTGTTGCCCCAGCCACCGTCTCCGTACCCCAGATCGTAGCCCCAGTTGCCGGGCGAGGGAGGCCCATCGACATCGAATTCATCCGACCATATCAGCGAGAATTCCAGTTCCGGTTCCGGCTCAGGCGGAGGGCTGTCCTCGGTAGGGGTCGAGGTCAAAATGATGTCGTCCCAGTAAAGAGCGCCAGTTTCGGGGGTTCCGTCAATCAGGACATGCAACATCAATACCTGGGCCGACTGTGTACCCGTGGGTGCAGTAGCGGAAAGGGATATCTCGGTCCAGTCGGTGACCTCGGCCCCGTCCTGAGGCAGCAGCTGGTACGGCTGGTTGCCAAGTGAATCAGCGAAGGTCTCGATGGCCGCACCGACCTGATTGCCGCCGCCCAGCCGTCCTCCCGGCGCATCCCAGAAGGTCAATTGCACAATTGCCAGATTGTTGAAGGGATCCGGCTCCCAGCTCATTGCATGGGCAGTCAGTTCAACCATGTCGCCTTCGAGTGCCTCGATAACATTTTCGGCACCGCCATCCACACCGAACTGGATCAGGGACTGGGTGCCATCAGCGTCATGCGAAACCGGTGCGGAGCTGGGACCCAGCGCGGAAGTGACGAAGTTGCAGTTGAACGTGTTCCAGGCGCCAAGACTGTTACCACCACAATTACCCACATTGCCACTAACCGCGTCAGGTACGCCTGGCGGTTCAAAACCTGCGTCCGTCAGCGTGTCCCTGGGCGGGACAGACGTGGGGGGCGGGAATTCAGGATAACCGGGGAAGGACCAGCTGAAGGTATTACTACCCTCGTAAAAAACATAGGTCTGGTAGAAGTTGTCCAGTGCTGTCTGGGTACTGACAACCGCATTACCCGGGGCAATGTTCTCAATAACGGTCACAACGTCTGTACTGAACGCCGGACTCGAGAAATCCAGGCTCAGGCCGGCGGCAGCGGCCCGGGTGTCGTCACTAACGGAAATGCCGTTGGAATGATCACCGTCTACATCGATGCTTTGCAGAAAGACCAGCAAATTGGTCGCCGCCTGGTCTGTGGGACCATCATCATCACTGCTCCCGGTCAACTCAACCGGTGTAATGATCGGGGCCCCTGGCGCCGAACCCAGCTGAATGCCCCCGATAGAAAATGTAACCGATTCGCTCGGCAGGTACTGGAACTCACCCTGGCCATTGGTGATCCCTGACCGGCTCGGCGTTTCATAATCGACTCCGTCGACCGGTGAATTGACCAGCCTGCCCGTTTCTGGCGGCGGCGGATTACCCTGGACCGGTTCCGGTCCGCTGCCACCACCGAAGCAGGCCAACAGGGGCAAGACGAGCGAGATAACCGTGAGTGGCTGTAACAGGCGGAGTAAATATTTATCCATAATGAAAAGCTTCACGTTATTGTCAGAATCACGACGCATCATGCTGGCCGTATTGTGTGTGCATGCATCAGATTGAGAATGTGTGCAGTTATGGTTTGTCCAGGGCCGGTGTATTTATTGCCTGTTCGATCAACTGACCCGCAATCACTTTTTGGTTGATTTCTGCTATATAGCACACTAAGCTTCAAAGGTACTTGCTGTCAAGACCGGGCACAACAGTTTTTCAGGCAGAAATTATTCAGCCTGCTCGAACTGATGAATACATCAATATATTAATATTTTCGTTTATGCTTATGTCTTCAATCACGACACTGAATGATCAATCCTGACCAGTCATACAGGCCTCCTGATAACAATGGAAAAATCAGAACCCAAGCATATCGTTGCAGAAAAAAAAATCAGGGAATTCATCAAGCACTGCAAAGCCGATGAAAAGATCCCGGGTGAGCGGGTTTATGCACAGCAATTGGGTATTTCCTATATGACCGCCCGAAAAGCCGTCGAGAGTCTTGTCGCAAAAGGCCTGCTCTACAAGATACCCAAAAAAGGTACGTACGTTTCCGGACAGAGAACCACGCGAAGAAAAACAAAAAACATAGGTTATTTCCTGGATTCCAGCATCAAACAGGGCCTGTCCAGCCCCTACTATGCATTGATATTCGATGCCATAGAAAAAGAAGCAGCGAAAAAAGGATACTCGTTAATATATTTTTCCGACGCAAGCGAATCCGGCATTAAAAGCACGATGGAAAAGCTGGATGGAGTTATTGTCAGCTGTTTCCCGCGCATTGAAGAACTGTTGCACAAGTTGAAAGCGCATGCGCCGGTAATTTGCATCGACAACGGTTCTGCGGATGAATCCATACCCTCGGTAACGATCGATAACAAGAACGCTGTTAGCGAAGCAATTAGTCACCTGATTTCACTGGGACATCACCGGATTGGCTTCATTACCGGTCTTGATGACTCGAAAGTCGGAAGAGACAGATACAACGGCTACTTGAGCGCACTGAGCGACCATGGCTTGAATGTTGAGACAGACCTTGTTTACAAGGGTGATTACACATTCAAAACGGGTTCGGATGCTGCTGATTATTTCCTTTCGCTTGACAGGCTGCCGACTGCAATCATGTGCGCAAACGACACCATGGCGATTGGCGCGATCAAGGAAATCAAGAGCCTTGGCCATAACGTACCCGACGACATCAGTATTATGGGTTTTGATGATATTGCCGTTGCATCACAAATGTCTCCCGCCTTGACTACGGTGGCCGCGCCTGTCAAGGAACTCGCAAAACAGTGCGTGATCATGCTCAGCAAGATAATCGATGGCACTGAGCCCGATAACATGCACATATCCATCCCGGCCCGGTTGGTACTCAGAAACACGTGTGCGCACAACAGAACAAGCGCCGATAAAGCAAATGAATCCGGAAATACTCTAGCGGGATAACCGGCTTGATATACCAGCAAGCATAATAAATGGCACAGGAACGCTGCAATCAGCAATCAGGCAAGATATATGCTCCTCGAATTGACAGCTGCAGACCCGAATGCCCCCTGCGATGCAGGGGGCCGCGACTTGAAGCGCGATCACAAGGGATCCCTTGCACCGGTCAGGGCCCTCATTCTACTTAGCCGTGAGTAATCCAGATTTTATTGCCTGCTGATGCCTGCTATTGAGATACAACCACGGGACTGTAAACAAGGAACAAACAAGATTTAAAACGACTATCGGCAGAGGCTAATAAAAATGCCAACAAGCAATGCTCGATATATTTCAAGGCTGACCCGGGATACACTGGCGCTCATACTCGCCGGCGGACGTGGCACCCGGCTGCATGAATTAACATCACGGCGCGCGAAACCTGCTGTCTATTTTGGCGGCAAGTTCCGCATCATCGATTTCCCTCTATCCAATTGCGTCAACTCCGGAATCAGGCGAATCAGCGTACTGACGCAGTACAAGGCGCATTCGCTGATCCGGCACCTGGTCAAGGGCTGGGGCTCCTTTCATAGCGAACTGGATGAATTCGTGGAAGTCCTTCCTGCCTCTCAACGCACCGATAGCGGATGGTATGCAGGCACGGCTGATGCCATCTTCCAGAATCTGGACATTATCAGGGAATGGCGCCCACAGCACTTACTGGTACTCTCGGGCGATCACGTATACAAAATGGATTATGGTCCTTTGCTTGCATGGCATTGCGAGCATAAGGCAGATATGACGATTTCATGCCTGGAGGTGTCACGGGAAGAGGCAAGAAACTTCGGCGTCATAGGCACTGACAGCGACAACAGGATTATCTCCTTCAAGGAAAAACCGTCTGCACCACGCCTGTTACCGGGATCTGATGATCGCGCACTTGTCTCGATGGGGAATTACGTATTCAACACGGAATTTCTTTTCGATCAACTGAAACTGGATGCAGCTGATCAGCACTCAAGCCATGACTTCAGCAAAGACATCATTCCATCCATTATAGATGAAGCAGGGGTATACGCCTGCCCGTTTCGGGACGAAGAAACAGGCATACAGCCCTACTGGCAGGACGTGGGGACGCTGGACGCCTTCTGGAAAGCAAACATGGGCCTGCTCGACGACACGCCTAAACTCGACCTGTACGATAAAAGGTGGCCAATTCTTACCCACCAGGGACAATTCCCGGCTGCCCGTTTCGTATGTGAAGACAGCAGCCATCACCTCGCGGTCCTGGACTCAATCGTCTCCGGTGGCTGCATTGTATCCGGGCCATCACTGTCGCATTCCGTATTATCTCCCAATGTCAGGATTGGATCCCGCGCGAGCATAGAAGAATCCATCATATTTCCTGAAGTCGTTATCGGGGAAGATTGCCGCATTAATCGCGCCATTATCGACAGGGATTGTCAGATACCTGCAGGAACAGTAATCGGAGAAGACCACAAAGCTGATGCACATCGCTTTCGCGTTACATCGAATGACGTTGTGCTGGTTACTCGCGAAATGCTTGCGTCGTGAGTGCTGAGCGTATTTCATACAACCTGGAGTTCTGCCTTTGCCACAAATAATCGGCTGGAGCGACTGAATAGCAAATGTAGCATCCGTTTTGCCCTCATAAAGAGCAGAGAAAACATGGATACTCCCATTATCAACAACGAAACTGCACACGGTAAATTCACGTCATTGTTCGGCGAACGCTTTTACGCGATACATAACGTGAATAATATAGCGCCTTTTTTTATCAGCGTCGTATCGAATTCCGATCACTGGTTATTCATCTCCTCGACAGGCGGTTTGACGGCGGGCCGAATATCGCCCGAGACGGCGCTGTTTCCATACATAACGGTTGACAAGATCCACGAAAGCACCCCGCATACCGGCAGCAAAACCCTGTTAAGTACGGTTATCCATGGACAGAGGCATGAGTGGGAGCCGTTTAACAAGGAACATGACGGCCGCTTTGTAACCAGCCGCAGCCTCTATAAAAACATCCTGGGTAACAAGCTGTGTTTCGAAGAAGTAAACCATGACCTTGATCTGGCATTTCGTTATTGCTGGGTTACCAGCGACAACTTCGGATTTGTACGGCAATGCGAACTCGAAAATCTTGGTAACGAGAACACAAGCGTCGAAATCGTAGACGGACTGCAAAACATCCTGCCTGCCGGCACGCCTCGCTACGCACAAACAAACGTCAGCAACCTCGTGGATGCCTACAAGTGGTCGGAGCTGGACGAAAAAACAGGTCTGGCATTTTTCACTCTCAGCTCCGGCATCACCGATCGCGCCGAGCCCTGCGAGTCTCTCAAGGCAACGACTGTATTTTGTCTTGGCCTGAGTGGTCACAAAGTGCTGCTCTCCTCGACTCAACTGGGGAAGTTCCGCAGCGGCGCGCCTATGGCACGGGAGGTTCACAAGCGCGGCATCAGGGGAGCTTACCTGGTCAATGCATCCCTCGAAATGGAACCGCAGGCATCCCGGCAGTGGCGGGTAGTCGCCAACACCGAGCAGAGCCAGGCACACGCGGTAAGGCTGCAGAAAATGCTCGCTGATCCGGATGCGCTGACCGGCGAGATATCCCGGTCAGTGGACAATGATTCGGACGAGCTGGCCCGTATCATGGCACGCGGAGACGCTTTCCAGGTCACCGCCGAAGAAAATGTATCGGCACACCATTATGCCAACGTGCTGTTCAATATCCTTCGCGGAGGCATCTTCGACAATCAGTACCAGGTATCGTCACTGGATTTGCGCAAGACCATCCAGGCATTCAACCACCAGGTATATCAGCGCCATACAGGACTATTCGATAGCTTACCCGCGAATCTGGACTACGCCGAATTATTAGCATCCATCAGGCAGCAGGACGACCCGCAGCTGGAGCGCCTCGTTTTCGAGTACCTGCCCATTACCTTTGGTCGCCGGCACGGCGATCCCAGCCGGCCCTGGAACCAGTTTTCAATCAAGATCAAAGATGAACGCGGCAATCACCTGCTCTCTTATGAGGGTAACTGGCGGGATATTTTCCAGAACTGGGAGGCCCTGGCCTTCAGCTATCCTGAATTTATCGAAACCATGATTGCGAAGTTCGTCAATGCCTCGACGGCGGATGGCTACAATCCTTATCGGATTACCAATGAAGGCATTGACTGGGAGGTCGAGGATCCCGATGACCCATGGAGTTATATCGGCTACTGGGGTGATCACCAGATTATCTACCTCCTGAAATTGCTGGAGCTCTCAAGCCAGTTCCATCCGCAGCGTCTATCTATCTTGCTGCACAAGCCTATTTTCAGCTATGCGAACGTTCCCTACAAAATCAAACCATTCGATGCCTTGTTGGCGAATGCCAGGAGTACCGTGGAGTTTGATCGGGAACTGGCTGAGCGCATCGCTCAACGAGTGGATTACCAGGGCGCCGATGCCAAACTGATAGAGGACGCCGATGGCGAGGTGTACCAGGTAAACCTCCTCGAGAAGTTGCTGGTGGCGCTGTTGTGCAAACTTGGCAACCTCGTTATTGATGGAGGCATCTGGCTGAATACCCAGCGCCCGGAGTGGAATGATGCCAACAACGCGCTGGTTGGACAGGGGCTTTCCATGGTGACCCTGTACTACATGCGCCGTTATATCGTATTCCTGCAAGGTTTACTGGCGGATGAATCGGGTTCGATCTGCCTGTCCCGGGAAGTGGACCTGTGGCTGACGGAAACCGCCGCGGCATTGAGCAAGGTTCGTCCGCGACTGCAGGATGGGCCGGTTAGCGAGAGGCTGAGGTACCAGTTACTGGTCGAGCTTGGACAGGCAGCCTCCCGTTACCGACAGACCGTCTACGAGCAAGGCACATTCACGGGCAAAACACCCCAGCCACTGGACCAGGTGAGAACCTTGCTGACTGATGCACTGGCCGTGGTCGATCACAGCATCCGGATTAACGTCCGCGAAGACGGCCTGTACCACGCCTATAACCTGCTGCACATCAAGCGTGAAGCAGTCGAAATCGACACCTTGTATCCGATGCTCGAAGGCCAGGTAGCCGTTCTCAGTTCAGGTGCCCTGCCACCCGCCCAAGTGATCGAAATACTGGAGACACTTTTCGCCAGTGATATATATCGCCCCGACCAGGAAACCTTCATGTTATACCCGGATCGCCGCTTGCCCGGCTTCATGGAGAAGAACCGGATACCGGCCTCTCAGCTGGAATCGATACCGGTCCTGGTGCGCATGCTTGAAAAGCGAGACGATCGCATCGTGGTACGCGATGCAGACGGCTGCTACCGCTTCAGTGCAGAGTTTCACAATGCGGATGATCTCAACACCCTGCTGGACACCCTGGTGCAATCATACGGTGACGAGCTCGAGGACGCGCGCCAGGCCCTGCTATCGCTCTATGAGAAGGTGTTCAATCACAGTGCGTTTACAGGCCGATCCGGCGGGATGTTCGGTTTTGAGGGACTGGGCTGCATCTACTGGCACATGGTATCCAAGCTGCTGCTGGCAGTGCAGGAGAACTTCTTCGACGCTCAGACGCAGGGCGCTGGTAAAGACACCTGCCGAAGCCTGGGACGGCTCTATTACCGCGTTCGCAAGGGGATCGGTTTCAACAAGTCTCCCGTGGAATATGGCGCTTTTCCGACAGACCCCTATTCCCACACGCCCAAACACGCCGGTGCCCAGCAACCCGGCATGACTGGCCAGGTCAAGGAAGAAATACTGACGCGGTTTGGTGAGCTGGGCGTACGGGTCAGCGGCGGTGCAGTTCATTTCGAACCGGGCCTGCTGCGAGTGCGCGAGTTCACGACCCACCCCGAAACCTTCCGCTTTCTGGACGTTGATGGACAATGGCAGGACCTGGCTGTACCGGAGTCAGGCCTGGCATTTACCTGGTGCCAGGTGCCGATTATTTATCGACTGGATGACTCTGCCAAGCCGACGCTGACCATTCACCAGGATGACCGCAGCCTGCAGACCCTTGAGGAACTTGCCCTGCCCCCCGCTTCAAGCAAGGAACTCTTTATGCGCAGCGGCAGAATCCGCCTGATCGAGCTGGTTTTGGGAAGCAGCCAGCTATTTTCCGACCCTCCGACCAGCAACAGCACAGGCAAGAGCCAGCATCATGAATGATACGCATCTGAAATTCAGGGAGAAGCTGGGTTATGGCCTGGGTGACACGGCATCGAATTTCTTTTTCCAGACATTCAACATCTTTCTCCTTTACTACTACACCGATGTATTCGGCATTTCGGCCGCCGCGGTGGGTACGCTGTTCTTCGTGTCAAAGCTGTGGGATGCCTTCAACGACCCATTGATGGGCATAATCTCCGACCGCACCCGGTCACGTTTTGGAAAGTTCAGGCCCTATTTACTGTGGGTTGCCGTCCCGTACGGCTTGATGGGTTACCTCATGTTCGCCAACCCGGACCTTGGCGAGTCCGGAAAACTGGTTTATGCCTGGGTAACCTACACCCTGATGATGATGATATACACAGCGATCAATGTCCCCTACTCGGCGCTCATGGGTGTAATGACGCCCTCATCGCGGGAACGGACCGTTCTCTCGAGCTATCGGTTTGTCTGCGCGTTTGGAGGCGGGCTGCTGATTTCGATGCTGGTGCGGCCTTTAATCAATTATTTTGGTGCCGGTGACGAGGCGAAGGGTTTCAGTACCACGATGGCCCTGTTCGCTATCCTGTCGGTCGCCCTGTTCTGGTATACATTTTCAACGACCAGGGAAAGGGTAAAAACACCTGATGATCATAAATCGAACCTGAAGCAGGACCTCAAATTCCTGGTTTCGAACCGCCCATGGATTGTGCTGTTTTTTGCAGCAATCTTCACACTGGCCAACGTCGCGGTAAAAAATGCGGTAACAGTACACTTCTTCAAATACTACGTTGGTGATGACGGTTCTTCAGTATTTCTATTCATGGATCGCACCACGCTTTTCCTGTCCGCCGGCATGCTGGCGATGATTCTTGGTGTTGCAAGCACCAAGTTTTTCATCCAGCGATTTGAAAAGAAATCCCTGATGATCTGGCTGAGCCTGCTCAATGCCGCGTCAATGGCGATCATCTTCATGATTCCGCCCGACCAGTATTGGACCATGATGGCAGTAAATATCGTGGGAATGTACCTGGTAGGACCGACACCAGCCCTGGTCTGGTCAATGTATGCAGATGTCGCGGACTATGGTGAATGGAAGTACGGTCGACGCACAACCGGGCTCGTATTCTCCGCAGCACAATTTGCCCAGAAGTTCGGCCTGACTATTGGTGCCGGCCTTTCCGGCTGGTTACTGGCGCTTGTTGGATTTGTCGCGAATGTCGAGCAAACGGAAACGTCTCTTCTTGGAATACGCGTGATGTTCACGCTTCTTCCCGCCTGCTTTGCAACGGCGAACGCCTTCGTCCTCATTTTTTACAGGCTGAGTGACCGCCAGGTTGAGCAGATCGAAATAGAGCTGGGAAAACGCAATGCGGGCCTGGCCTAGTTATCTGTAGTGCGCTTTTTAACACTGTGCCCGCAGGCACGCCAACAACGAATGATATAGCGGGTTTTAATATGGCTACGAATAAAGGGGAGTCCAATCAATGATCCAGAAACACTACGCCACTCCGCCTGAGGACAGAATCCCGCTCAGCCAGAAAATCGCATTTGGCGCAGGAATGCTTGGCAACCAGATGTTTCCCGCCGCCCTGGCCATTTTCATGGTTGTTCTCGTGAAGGGTTTGGGCATGGACCCGATGCTATGGGGCATACTGTTTTTCGTTCCCCGCATGTTCGATGCCATCACGGACCCGATCATGGGCTTCATTTCGGATAATACAAACTCGCCGTGGGGACGCCGTCGACCTTATATATTCATCGGTGCACTTATTGCCGGCGTGTTTTACATGATTATGTGGCAGGTCTACCCTGAGAACAGCCAGACCTACAATTTCACCTATTTCCTGCTGACATCCATCGTCTTCTACCTCGGGCTCACCATATTCGCCACACCCTATGTGGCGATGGGTTACGAGATGAGCAATGATTTTCATGAACGGACCAGATTGATGGGCGTGGCACAATGGATCGGTCAGTGGGCGTGGGTTATCGTACCCTGGTTTTGGGTGATAATTTACGATCCAGATATATTCGAAACTCCCGCTGCAGGCGCACGACAGCTGTCTATATGGGTAGGTTTGTTTTGCCTGTGCCTGGCTATCGTACCAGCGCTCTTCTGCAAGACCCAGCCGGTTGACCCCGATCACCTGCTAAAACTCACACGAGTTAATTTTCGAGAAAACCTGGGCAAGTTCTTCAGGGGTTTCGTTGACACTTTTAAAAACAAGTCATTTCTAAAATTATGCATCGCCACCTTTTTCGTGTTCAATGCCTTCAATACCATTGCCGGGTTTTCCTTCTTCATCATTGTTTACTATATGAATGCAGGTGATGCAGCTGTAGCAGGTACCTGGCCCGCCTGGTTTGGCTCGATCAGTGCGCTTTGCACCACTTTCCTGGTCATTCCTGTCATTACCTTCATTTCGCAGAGACTCGGTAAACGGAATACCTTCCTTTTGTCACAGGCCATATCACTGGTGGGTTATTCCATGTTCTGGTGGTGTTTCCAGCCCGATAACCCTCTTATGATGTTTGTGCCACTACCCTTGTTTGCCTTTGGCATCGGTAGCCTGTTCACCCTGATGATGTCCATGACTGCGGATGTCTGCGATCTCGATGAGCTTAACACCGGATTTCGGCGTGAAGGTACCTTTGCCGCAATATACTGGTGGATGGTGAAATTCGGATTTGCAATTGCCGGCTTGTTGAGCGGGACGATACTTACACTTGTAGGCTTCGACCAGAACATCGCCGTACAGACGCCTGAAACACTGACCGGACTCCGACTTGCCTATATCCTGGTACCGATAACCGGTACCGTTATCGCTATGGCAATAATGACGCGCTATGACATCACCGAGCAAAGGGCTCATGAGATTCGCCTGGAACTGGAAGCCAGGCGAGGTGAAAGAACCCTCACATAGTCTTCATTCCAGGCGCTCGCGGCCAGGCTGAGTCAACACCTCCGATAGAGCATATTGGATCGCTGTTGATCCAACCTTCGATGCCTGCAGGCAACGGGGCTCACGGGTAATAAATCATAACCTTGCAAAATACGAAATAAATTCCGGCTGTAAAGCCTTGAAATTACCAGGTGGTCCACAATGGGTAGATACAAAACGAAAGATGCTTTAGCCAAGAAACTCGCTCTGGCCGGGATCGATGCCTCCAGCACCTCTGGCGGCAAACTGGCCACAATCGTTCAACATATACTCAAGCACAAGATTCACGGCATTACTTTCAGCCCCTATATCGAGGGGCAGGGTCCCGGCACGCAGATCACCGAAGAACAGGTCCGCGAGCGCCTTAACTATATCCTGCCCTATGTCGACTGGGTGCGTTCCTTCTCCTGTACTGAGGGCAACGAGCAGATCCCCGCTATTGCAAAAAAGAGCGGCCTCAAGACACTGGTCGGGGCCTGGCTGGAGGGCGATCGGGAGAATAATGAGAAGGAGCTGGTTAATGCGATCAAGGTGGCAAAGGACTCCCATGCCGACATCCTGGCGGTGGGAAATGAGGTTCTGCTCCGCGGAGAACTTTCCGAAGACGAACTGATCGACTATATCATGCGGGCGAAGCAGGCCGTACCGGATGTACCCGTCGGATATGTCGATGCCTATTTCAAATTTGTTGACCATCCGCGGGTAACCGAGGCCTGTGATGTCATCCTCGCCAACTGCTACCCGTTTTGGGAAAGTTGCCCCGCCGAATATGCCCTGCTCTACATGAAAGATATGTATCATCGCGCCGTTCGTGCTGCGAACGGCAAGAAGGTCATCATCAGCGAAACCGGCTGGCCGAACAAGGGAACCTCTGTCGGGGGCGCCATCCCGTCGGAGGATAATGCTATGAAATATTTCATCGATACCTATCGCTGGGCACAGGAGGAAGGAATCGAAATCTTCTATTTTTCCTCGTTTGATGAGGCCTGGAAGGTAGATAAGGAAGGAGACGTGGGGGCCTACTGGGGGCTTTGGGATGAAGACGGAAATCTGAAATATGTCTGACATGCAAGCCGGACAATCCGCAAGCTGGCTTGCCATGCAGGCGGGGCATGCAAATGCGATCTGTTATTCCGGTTACCGGGAAGGACAGTCTCCTCACGCTGGTATTTTCCCGACGTATGATGATATCTGCGAGGATTTGCATATCCTTGCGCATAACTGGAAGTTTCTCAGGCTGTATGACTGCAGCCCCCATGCCGAGACCGTCCTCGAGGTGATTTGCCGGGAGGCCCTGGATTTCAAGGTCATGCTTGGGCTCGATGTGGCAGCCGAAATGAGCAACTGGAACTGCCCCTGGGGTGCCGAATACAGCGAGGAGAGCCTCACTGCCAACCGGGAATCAAACAGCCAGCAGATTGACAAATTGATTGCGCTGGCAAAAGCGTACCCGGATGTCGTGTCCTGTGTATCGGTGGGAAATGAGGCCACCGTCGAGTGGACTGACCACATGGTGCCGGTGGCAAATCTGATTACCTATGTACATAGAATCAAGGATGCCATCTCGCAGCCGGTGACCTTTTGCGAAAACTACGTACCCTGGACCTCAAAGCTGGAGCCGCTGGCAGCCGAGCTGGATTTTATCTCGGTGCACACCTATCCCGCATGGGAGTACCGTACTATCGAGGACGCGCTCGAGTACACCAAGCAAAACTATCATGACGTAATGCATCACTATCCCGGGAAGCAGGTTGTGATTACCGAAGCAGGCTGGACGACGACATCCAATGGCCGCGGACTCGATAGCTGGAATGCATCCGAGGAGCTGCAGGCAATCTACTATCACCAATTAATCGAATGGACTACGAGAGAGAAAATTCTCACCTTTTTTTTTGAAGCATTTGATGAGCCCTGGAAGGGATCTTCCGACCCGCTGGATCCTGAAAAGCACTGGGGGCTATTTACCGTAGATCGCAGGCCAAAGCTGGCCATGCGGGAAATTCCGCGTTATGCAGAAATAAATTAACTGCCTCTGTATGTTCCACTTTTGCCTTTACTGCTATAGCGGGATAATGCTCTGGCAGACTTTTTTATTTCACCTGATTTGGGAACCCATTGAAACCGATCCCCTTCGATAACCGCTACGCCGAACTGGGCGATTCCTTCTACGCCAGCACCGATCCCGCACCTGTTTCAGACCCGGCACTGGTCATCTTTAACCGGGCGCTGGGCGAGGAACTCGGGCTGGCGGACACCTGCCTTACCTCGCCTGACGCGGCGGCCATCCTGGCCGGCAACCGGGTACCCGAGGGCGCCGCGCCCCTGGCGATGGCCTACGCGGGCCACCAGTTCGGGCACTTCGTTCCGCAGCTGGGGGACGGCCGCGCCCTGCTGCTGGGCCAGATCGGACGGCCGGACGGCACTCTCGCCGACATCCATCTGAAAGGCTCCGGACGCACGGCGTTCTCGCGTGGCGGTGACGGGCGCTCCGCCCTGGGGCCGGTGCTGCGCGAATACCTGGTCGGCGATGGCGCAACTCGGCGTGCCCACCACCCGGGCACTGGCGGCCGTTACCACGGGCGAACAGGTGGCCCGCCAGGAACTGCTGCCCGGCGGCGTGATCACCCGCATCGCCGCCAGCTTCGTGCGCGTCGGCACCTTCGAGTATTTCTCATCAAAAGGTGACCTGGAGGCCGTCACCCGGCTGGCGGACTATGTTATCGAACACAACTACCCCGCGTGTCACGCGGCAACGCAACCCTACCGGGCCTGGTTCGAGGCGGTCATCGACCGGCAGGCGGCGCTGATCGCCAGATGGATGCAGTTCGGGTTTATCCACGGCGTGATGAACACCGACAACATGTCGATTGCGGGTGAGACCATCGACTACGGACCCTGCGCGTTCATGGACCACTATGCGCACGACCAGGTCTACAGCTCCATCGACCGCCACGGCCGATATGCTTACAACAACCAGCCAAACATCGGACTCTGGAATCTGACACGCCTGGCGGAATCCATCCTGCCCCTGCTGGGCGTGACCACCGAGTCCGCCGTGGAGGCTGCGAAAGACGCCCTGGAAAAGTACGCGGGCCGGTACGCGGATTACTGGCTCGAGGGTATGCGCGCGAAAACGGGCCTTGCAACCCGCCTCCATGAGGACAAGGTGCTGATCAATGAGCTGTTCGAGGTGATGGCCGCGAACCGGGCGGATTTTACCCTCACGTTCCATTACCTCTCCCTGCTCGCTGCTGACCCAGCTGATGAGGACGGGGACCTGCGCGCCCTGTTCGAAGATCCGGCACCGATCGATCGCTGGCTTCATAACTGGCGCAGCCGGCTGAAGAAGGAAAACAGTATCGATGCCGGGCGCCAGACACGCATGCAGGCAGTTAACCCTGTCTATATCCCCCGCAACCACCAGATAGAGGCAGCGATCCGGGCGGCGGAAGATCATGGTGATTTTTCGGTGTTCCACGAACTGCACGCGGTGCTGCAGACACCCTACGAGCGGCAGCCAAACAAGGACGTCTATATGCAGCCACCGGAACCGGACGAAGTCGTGCAACAGACGTTTTGCGGGACCTGATCCTTATGTGCCGGATTCAGTTAATCTGTGAAGATGTATCCATCCCGTTCATTTGTAACTGGCCGAGGTGATGAACTCCCCAAACGATTCGCACCAGACGATGACCGTATTGTATCGATTGATATCAATGTCATTCGGCACGGACACAATAAAATTCTCGAACGTCTTGATATCGCCGACCCGGGCCATGGCAGGCTTGAGCCGCTCGAACTCCGCCTCCGTCTCCACGAACTCCGGCGACAGATAGAGCTTGTAGTCCGGACCGGGTGCGATCCGGCCCTGCAGTGAAATCAAGCGCGAGCCCACCGAGACCGTCCCTTTCCCCCAGTGCAGGAAATCACTGCCTTTGAGATCTCGCAGGAATTGGCCCTGATAGGTTGCATCGGCCTGGGCACTGGCCATTTCGTCAGCGGATGGTGCTTCCGGCGCCGTGAGGATAGGCAGGGCATAGATACCCGCTACAAAGCCGGTAACGGCAAAGATCAGGTGCGTCATAACCAGGATGACCGGCTTTTTCATATCTATTAAAGGGTGTCAGAGCGCATTTGTTTCTTATATTAGAGGGAAATGTGCTCTGACACCCTTTTGTCGCGGGAAATGTGCTCTGACACCCTTTTGTCTGTGTCTTTCTCTGTGTCTTTGAATTCTTACAGTTTATCTCCTGTACCTGACAAAACCGGGTGAAATCGTTTTGATTAAGCGCCTTACTAGATGAAATATATATAAATAGCTTGGCTGGCGCATTTTTTGCAAATTATTTCCCAATTATGCGTCTACTCGGGCTTTCTGTAAATTATCCCGACAAAACAAGCGGTGAACTGAACCCCGAGGGCTATCTGTTTCGGGGACACCGCACCTAATTCACCGAATAAGGACGTAAACCGATGAATCCGAAATCCAGACACTCCCTTGCCCTGGCGCTGATGTTCGCGGCGCTGGCTTTCCTGCTGGCCTCCTGCGGGGGTGGCGGCGGTTCCGGCGGTACCGCCCAGGCCACCGGTAACGTGGCCCTGCTGTTGACCGACGCGCCGGCCGACGAGTTCGACAACATCATGGTGACCATCGAAAAGGCGGAGTTGCTGTCAGATGATGACCGGGTAACGGTCATGGACGAAACCAGGACCTTTGACCTGCTCGAGCTGACCGATGCCCGGGTGTTCGCTATCCGCAACGACGTGCCGGCCGGCACCTACAGCAAGATCCGTCTGACCCTGTCCAGGCTGGAGCTGATCAAGCGGGACGACGACGGCAACATCATCGAGACCTATGAGCCAAAGCTGCCGGGCAACGGAAAGCTGGACCTGGTGCCGGCGGAGGATTTCAGGGTCGTGCCCGATGGTTCGCTGGTGATCCAGATCGACATGGACGCAAGCAAGTCCATTCACATCGTCAGTGCCGGCGGTAGCACGAAGTACCAGTTCCGGCCGGTGGTGTTCGTGGACATCATCGGCGCTCCGGTCCAGGGCAATCTGGTGCGCTTGCACGGCATAATCCGGGACATCGATGCGGAGGATGAGGAATTCGAGCTGTGCACCGGCGAGATCGACATCAACTATGTAGACGATGACCAGCGTGAGTACGACGGCTGCATCGAGGTGGCTGTGGACGAGGGCACAGCCATCTTCGATGAGGGCGGTCTGCCCACCGACTTCGGCAACCTGGTTGAAGGTGACGAGGCCACCGTCTACGGCAAGTTCCGTCGCGAAGATGATGAAGATGATGACGAGGACGGAGATGATGAGGATGAACTGGATGACGGGCACCAGCGGGAGCTGAAGGACCTCGAGCTGGTGGCCAGCGTCATCGAGCTGGGTGAAGAAGGTACCTTCCTGACCCTGGACGGTGTGGCCCTGTCCGAAGCGGACTCCAGTGACCAGTTCGATATGGAAGTGGAATCCGGCCAGGGCTTTGTCCCGGATACCGTACTGACGGTGCAGCTGCAGGAGGGCACCAGGATCATCGATCGTCAGGGCAACGAACTGGGTGAGGACGACATCGGATCCGGCGACCTGGTAGCGGTTGACGGCATACTGGATGTGAACGAGGACGTGCTGTTCGCAGCCCTGGTCGTACTCGATCTCGAAGCACCCGACGAGGTCAGCCTGAGCGGTAGCGTGGACGAAAACCCGGATGGCGAGTGTGGCCTGTCCATCAATACCGACACAGGCGAGCGCAGTGTGCGGGCCGATAACGCCGATGTGTTCCTGGTGTCCGCAACCGACCACATCGGCGGCTCCGAGCCCATCGAGGTGACAGACCTCGTGGAAGGCCAGGAGGTGGACGTCTATGGCAGCGAGGCCGGCGACGGTTGCTTCGAGGCGGATACGATCATCGCCTTCGAACTGGAGCCGGCTCCGCTCTAACCGCTGCCGGAGAATATTGTACTCTGATACCTTTTTTCGTTGTTTCGTGCTGCCGGGTCCTGCCGGTAGTACTGCGCCAGCTGCTCGTACACCGCCGGGTACTCGGCGCGCAGCCGGCGCGGCGCCTCGAAGAAATACTCGCTGAAGACGGCAAAACACTCGGCGGGTGATTCCGCCGCGTAAGCGTCTATCGGCGTCTCCTCGCCGCGCCCGATGCGGGCGTGCAAATCATCATAGGCCTGCGTGAAGGCCCCGGTCCAGCGCCCGATCGACATGCCGCGATGCAACGGCGGGAACCCGTTCGGCGTGCCGTTACACATGTCCAGCTTGTGCGCGCATTCGTGGATCACCACGTTGTAACCCTCCCAGGCGGACTGCGCGTGCACGTCCGACAGCGAGATCACCAGCGGCCCGCGTTCCCAGGCCTCCCCCGCACGCAGGTCGCGTCCGCGGTGCACGACGCCGACCTCGTCCTCCTGCTCGTGATCGACCAGGAATTCGTCCGGATAGACGATGATGGTGGCCCATTCGTCATAGGCCTCGATCCCGAGATTCAGGACCGGGAGGCAGGCATTGATGGCGATGAGCAGCCGGTCCTGCGCTGCCGTCTCTGCGTGACCCGCCGAACTGAAGACCTTCTCGTGCAGGAAAAGCGACACCAGTCGGCGCAGGCGATCCAGCTCGCCGGCGTCCAGGCCATCACAGGCAGGCACGCGACCAAGCACCTGTGTGAAGGCGTCTTCGGATATCAGGCCGTCACGCAGGTAACGGTTGCGCCGCCAGCGCCTGTACCAGGCAAGCATGGCAGGACTATCTCACCTTAACAGGGACCGGATATACGGCAGCCCCATGAAGAATGAGAGGATTCCCTGTTAAACCACTCATGGCAAGATAATACCAGCCCGCACATACCAGACATGAATCCGCGCCACCATCAAACAAACAGAATGCCCTGAGATGACATCCCTCTCCCTAAGGTAGAATTCCGGGATGAATGGACGAAAGACTATTGACATATCAATGGCGCCTGATTCCGACGATTCATTCATATCGGCTTCCGGTATACAGTGTGCATTATGGCGGGATCTGTAAAAATACTTGCCGCGATCTGGCTGGCGCTGCTCTCGAGTGCCTGCTCGACGCTGGGTTATTACTCGCAGTCGGTTAGCGGCCATCTGGACGTCATGCAACGGCGCCAGCCGATTGCAGATCTGCTCGATTCAGGGACAACGCCCCCCGGGCTGAAGGCGCGGTTATCGACGGCACAGACCATGCGGCGCTTTGCCAGCACCGAACTCGGCTTGCCGGACAATGGCAGTTTTAACCACTATGCCGACCTGGAGAGGCCGTATGCCGTGTGGAATGTGTTCGCGGCACCCCGGTTGTCCCTCCAACTGAAAGAGTGGTGTTACCCGTTTGCGGGTTGCGTCACGTATCGCGGCTATTTTTCCGAAGACAAGGCCCGCGCACAGGCATTGCAGCTGGACAACCTGGGATTCGACACCTATTACGGCGGGGTGGCGGCCTACTCCACGCTGGGCTGGTTCGATGACCCGTTACTGAACACAGTGACCGGCTACAGCGACACACGGCTGGCCGGCCTGATCTTTCACGAGCTCGCCCACCAGCAGCTCTATATTCCGGGCGATACACTGTTCAACGAGGGTTTCGCTACTGTTGTAGAGAACGCGGGTGTACGACGCTGGCTCGAGCAGCAGGCTGATCCGGAAAAGACCAGCGACTACGCGGCCCATCAACGCTACCAGGAGGCATTTCATGCGCTGGTAGCCCGGACCCGTGCCGAGTTGAAGGAAGTCTATGCGAGTGAATTGCCCGACAGTGACAAACTCCAGCTAAAAAAACATCACCTGGATGCGATGCGCGCCGGGTATGTCCGGCTCCAACAATCCGGTGACATGGATACCCGCTACGATGCCTGGTTTGCCGGGGAGTTGAACAATGCCCGGCTAGGCGCAGTGAATGCCTACCGGGCCTATGTGCCGCTGTTCGAAGGTTTGCTCGCAGACTCCGGCGGAGATCTGGCTCTGTTTTACCAACGCGCCGCTGCACTCGGCACCGTACCCGGGCCCCAACGGCTGGCGCGCCTCCGCAAGGCGGGTGCTGCAGCGCATTGAATGGTGTCAGAGAACTTTGTTGTGGCTCTGACATCCTTTTAATGCACGCTTACCAGTGCCAGCCCAGGAAAACGAAACCTGCAAAGAGCGCGCAGAAGCACAGCACGGCTATACCGAGGCACCAGAAAAACTTCCGCTCGATAGCACGCAATTCTCCATATTCCAGCTCAAACCTCGGCAGGTCGACAATATTCCTGCGATAAAGAAGCTTCAGGGCAGGATGACCACCATTCCAGTTTCTTGCGACGACATTCAATTCCGACCAGAGTTCAGGACGCTCTTTCTCCAGCCAGTCGGCGATATGGCTGGCTTTTCGGGTCATCCGGATCTGGCATACATAGGCATAGACGATACAAACACTGGCCAGTACTAGCAGAATCTTTATCTCGGGACTTGGCACAATCGGATGCAATTCAGGAACGGTCAGGGTTCAGCTTGAACCTCGATCTTTAGAATCCAGGCCACCGTCTGATGGATGTGTCATCAACAAAGGGGCTGGAATCATTTTCTGAGTCTATTCTTCCAATGCCCGACCTTAAAAAACCGACGCGCTCAACTCCTGCACCGCCGTCAGCATCTCCGCGTCATCCGTTAACGCCTCCGCGATGCAACTCCGGCATGCCACCACAGGATTCACACCATCCTTGACCAGCTTGGCCGCGTGCACCAGTAGCCGCGTACTCGCGCCCTCCTCCAGGCCGCTGCCCTTGAGGTTGCGGGTCATGTGCGCGAACTTGACCAGCTGGCCGGCGAGGTCGGAGTCAATCCCGGTCTCGTTGACGATGATCTTGGTCTCCATGACCGCAGCCGGATAGTCGAACTCCAGCGCCACGAAACGCTGGCGGGTGCTCTGCTTGAGGTCCTTGAGCACGCTCTGGTAGCCGGGGTTGTAGGAAATGGCCATGCAGAATTCCGGGCCGGCCTCGATGATTTCGCCGAGCTTTTCCATCGGCAGCACGCGCCGGTCATCGGCCAGCGGGTGGATCACCACGGTGGTGTCCTTGCGGGCCTCGACGATTTCGTCGAGATAGCAGATCGCGCCGCTGCGCACCGCCCGGGCAAGCGGCCCGTCCACCCAGACGGTTTCACCGCCGGTTACCAGGTAGCGCCCGACCAGATCGGAGGCGGTCAGGTCATCATGACAGGAGACGGTGATCAGGGGCCGTTGCAGGCGCCAGGCCATGTGCTCCATGAAGCGGGTCTTGCCACAGCCGGTGGGACCCTTGAGCAGCACCGGCAACTGGTTACGGTAGGCGGCCTCGAATACCACCCGTTCGTCCCCAACGGGCTCGTAGTAGGGTTCCTCCTGGATGAAGAATTCTTCCGGTTTCAGGGTACGGATGCTCATGAAGCTGCAGTTCCACTATTTAACTGATCAGACTGGGAATCTTGCCACAGAGCCGGGGGAGAACACAGGGTGGGGGTGCCACGAGGGCATTTACCCGGACCGATCGCGCCTGCGAGGCGCTACAGGTTGTCCCTGGGCGGTGTGGGGGGCATCATCCATGATATACACGTGATATATAAGGATTCTATTTCTGTATTGTAAATTTCAATAGGCTTCCCCCCCCGCCCATATGGCGCAGATTGGGTAGACAGAGTATTGTTATTGGCCTATTTATACGGTTACTCCGCGTAGCATGGCAGCATCCCGCCCGTCATCCCGGGTGGAACCCGCACAGCACGCCGAAACTCACACGTAACCGCCCGGAATACAAACAGAAAAGACGCGTAGCAGCGTCCAAGTGGAGGTTCTGCAATGTCGGAGGTTATCGCAACCAACCAGACCATCCTGGTGGTGGGAGGCGGCATCAGCGGCGTGACGGCCGCGATCGAGGCCGCCGAGTGTGGCAAGCCCGGCAATTACAGCGTGACCCTGAAAAGCGCGCCGCGCTATGTCAACGAGAACTGCACGGCCTGCGGTGACTGCGAGACCGTCGTGGAGGCGGAGTTCGACAGCGAATACGACTACGGCATGAAGCAGCGCAAGGGCGCCTATATCCCTTTCAACATGGCCTACCCGCAGCGCTACGTGCTCGACCCGCGCATCATCGGCACCCCCGATGCCGACAAGGCGAAAGCGGCCTGCAGGTACGACGCCATCGACCTCGATATGCAGGAGAGCGAGACCACTATCACCGTCGGCGCCATCATCTGGGCCACCGGCTGGCAGCCGTACGATGCCGACAAGATCCAGCCCTATGGCCATGACCGTTATGACAACGTGATCAGCAGCGTGGAATTCGAACGCATGCTGGACCCCTTCGGGCCCACCGGTGGCAAGATCGTGCGACCAGGCGACGGCCAGGAGGCCAGGAACGTGGCCTTCATCCAGTGCGCCGGCTCGCGTGACCGCAACCACCTGAAGCACTGTTCGCGTATCTGCTGCATGGCCACGCTGAAGCAGACCACCTATCTGCGCGAGAAATTTGCAGATGACTTCAAGGCCAGCGTCTACTACATCGACATCCGCGCCATCGACCGCATCGACGACTTCTACCAGAAGGTGCAGGCAGATCCCAACGTCAGCTTCGTGAAATCCAAGGTCGCCAGCATCACCGAGGACAAGCAGAGCGGCAACCCGGTGCTGCACGGCGTCGACACCGAGGGCTATCACCGCTACAGCAACCCGCACGACCTGGTCGTGCTGGCCGTGGGCATGGAGCCCAGCGTGCCAAAGGACAGCTTCCCGGTCGATGTTGTCATAAACGACAACGGTTTCATCGAGACGGACGAGGCCAACGGCGGTATTTTTGCAGCCGGGTGTTCATCCGACGCCCTGGATGTGAACCGCGCGGTACAGAGCGCGACGGCCAGTGCATTGCGTGCGATCCAGGTAGTTAACCGGGTCGCTGGAACGGAGGGTTAAACAGTGTCAGACGAAATCAAGACAGGCGCATACATCTGCAAGGGCTGTGGTCTGGGCGAACGTCTCGACTGC
>CAMYJZ010000020.1 GCA_947258845.1 uncultured Ectothiorhodospiraceae bacterium
CTTTGCGTCCTTTGCGTCTCTGCGGTGAAATTCTTGTGTGTTTCCAGTAAGCAGGGCGCCAGACGTAATGTATGCCGCCTATCTCGGCAAATCACTCGACCCCATCAAATACTCATCGATCGCCCGTGCGCATTGCCGGCCCTCACGGATCGCCCAGACCACCAGTGACTGACCGCGGCGCATGTCGCCGGCCGCGAATACCTGGGGCAGCGAGGCCTGGTACTGGTCGGTGTTTGCCAGCACGTTGCCACGTGCATCGAGTTCGATGCCGAGCTCCTGCAGCATCCCCTTGTGTACCGGGTGCACGAAACCCATGGCGAGCAGTACCAGGTCGGCCTTGAGCTGAAATTCGCTGCCCGGGATCTCTTCCATCTTCCAGCCGCCGTTCTCGTCCTTGCTCCAGTTCAGCCGGATACAGTTGATGGCGGTGACCTTGCCGTTTTCTCCCTGAAACGACTTGGTTGCAACCGACCAGTCGCGTTGCGCGCCTTCCTCCTGCGAACTCGAGGTGCGCATTTTGTTGGGCCACTCGGGCCACACCAGGCCCTTGTTTTCCTTTTCCGGCGGCTGCGGCATGATTTCCAGCTGGGTCACCGAGAGTGCACCCTGGCGGAAGGAGGTGCCGATGCAGTCGGAGCCGGTATCGCCGCCCCCGATAACAATGACGTGCTGGTCCTTCGCGCTGATGGCGATCTCCGGATCAATGGGATCACCTGCATTGCGCTTGTTCTGTTGTGGCAGGAAGGTCATGGCGAAATGCACACCATCGAGCTCGCGTCCCGGGACCTCCAGGTCGCGCGGGTGCTCGGAACCGCCGGTCAGCGCCACCGCATCGAATTCGTCCAGCAGTTCCCTGGCCGGCGTGGTGACGCCGATATGGGCCTCGGTGTGGAAACTAACGCCCTCGGCCTGCATCTGGGCCATGCGCCGGTCGATGATGTGTTTTTCCATCTTGAAATCGGGTATCCCGTAGCGTAGCAGCCCGCCGATACGGTCCTGCTTCTCGAACACCTCGACCTCGTGGCCGGCACGTGCCAGCTGCTGGGCACAGGCCAGGCCCGCCGGTCCGGAGCCTACCACGGCGACCCGCTTGCGGGTCTTGTGTTCGGCGATCTGCGGGATAATCCAGTTATTTTCCCAGCCCTTGTCGATGATGGCGCATTCGATGGTCTTGATGGTGACCGGGTTGTCATCGATATTCAGCGTGCAGGATGCCTCGCAGGGTGCCGGGCAGATGCGGCCGGTGAACTCGGGGAAGTTGTTGGTTGACTGCAGGACGCTCAGTGCCTCCCGCCAGTCGCCCTGGTAGACCAGGTCGTTCCAGTCCGGGATGATGTTGTTGACCGGGCATCCCTGGTGGCAGAAGGGGATCCCGCAATCCATGCAGCGGGCACCCTGCAGGCTGACATCGCTGTCCTGTAGCGGTATGACGAATTCCCTGAAATGCTGGACCCGGTCGGCGGGTGGCGCATAGCTGCGCTCCAGCCGTTCGAATTCCATGAAACCGGTGGGTTTGCCCATCCTCAACGTCCTCCCTCGGCGGCCAGTGTTGCGCTCGCCTGTGCCGTCTGCATTTCCTGAAGTGCGCGCCGGTAGTCTACCGGCATGACCTTGACGAACTTGGTCAGATATTCATTCCAGTTATCCAGGATCTGGCGCCCGCGTGTGCTGTCGGTGTAGCGCACGTGCTTCTCGATCAGCTGGTGCAGGCGTTGTGCGTCATAGCGTGTCATGTCGTGGCGGATGTCCACCTTGCCATGGGTCTCCAGGTCGCCGCCCTGGTGTTCGAGGCTCTCCATGGCATCATCCTCTGCCGGGACCGGCTCCAGCTCAACCATGGCCAGGTTGCAGCGCCGCTCGAAGTCACCGCGTTCATCCAGCACATAGGCAATCCCGCCGCTCATGCCGGCAGCGAAATTCCGGCCCGATTCACCCAGCACCACGACGACGCCGCCGGTCATGTATTCGCAGCCGTGGTCACCGACGCCCTCGACTACCGCGGTGGCACCGGAGTTGCGCACCGCGAAGCGTTCACCTGCCACACCACGGAAATAGCACTCGCCGCTGATGGCACCGTAGAGGACGGTGTTGCCGACGATGATATTTTCCTCGGGGACAATCGGGCATTCCTTCGGCGGATAGACCACCAGCCGGCCGCCACACAGGCCCTTGCCGACATAGTCGTTGCCCTCGCCTATGAGCTCGATGCTGATGCCGTGTGCCAGGAAGGCCCCGAAGCTCTGGCCTGCCGTACCGCGCAGGGTGATGCTGATACTGTCCTCCGGCAGGCCGGCATGGCCGTAGCGCCGCGCAAGTTCGCCCGATAGCATGGCACCGACCGTGCGGTTGGTGTTGCGTACCGGCAGATCGATGCGCACCGGCTGTTTGTTCTCCAGTGCCGGTTGCGCCTGCCTGATGAGTTCGTTGTCGAGCGCCTTGTCCAGGCCATGGTCCTGGGTCTCGCTGTGGTAGATGCCCACACCGGCTGCGGCCTCGGGCCGGGCCAGGACGCGCGAGAAGTCCAGGCCCTGCGCCTTCCAGTGATTGATAGCACGGCGCATGTTGAGGCGCTGCGACTGGCCGATCATGTCGTCGAACTTCCGGTAGCCCAGTTTTGACATCAGTTCACGGATTTCCCCGGCGACGAAGAAGAAATAGTTGACCACGTGTTCGGGTTTACCGGTAAAGCGCTTGCGCAGCTCCGGGTCCTGGGTGGCGACGCCGACGGGGCAGGTGTTGAGATGGCATTTGCGCATCATGATGCAGCCCTCGACGATGAGTGGCGCGGTGGCAAAGCCGAACTCGTCGGCACCCAGCAGGGCACCGACCACGACATCGCGTCCGGTGCGCATGCCGCCGTCGACCTGCACGGCGATGCGGCTGCGCAGGTTGTTCAGCACCAGGGTCTGGTGGGTCTCGGACAGGCCGATCTCCCAGGGCGAACCGGCGTGCTTGATGGAGGTCAGCGGGCTGGCGCCGGTGCCGCCGTCGTAACCGGCAATGGTGACATGGTCGGCATGTGCCTTGGAGACCCCGGCGGCAACCGTGCCGACGCCAACCTCGGATACCAGCTTGACGCTGATGTCGGCCTTCGGATTGGCGTTCTTCAGGTCATGGATCAGCTGCGCCAGGTCCTCGATGGAGTAGATGTCATGGTGCGGGGGCGGCGAGATCAGCCCCACACCGGGGGTGGAGTGGCGCACCTTGGCGATGGTGGCGTCGACCTTGTGGCCGGGCAGCTGGCCGCCTTCGCCGGGCTTGGCGCCCTGCGCCATCTTGATCTGGATGACATCGGAGTTGACCAGGTACTCGGTGGTGACGCCGAAACGTCCGGATGCCACCTGCTTGATGGCGGAACGCTTGGAATCGCCGTTTTCCATGGGCAGGAAGCGTTCCGGCAGTTCGCCGCCCTCGCCGGTATTGGACTTGCCGCCGATGCGGTTCATGGCGATTGCCAGGGTGGTATGGGCCTCGTAGGAAATCGAGCCGAAGGACATCGCGCCCGTTGAGAAGCGCTTTACGATTTCACTGGCGGGCTCCACTTCCTCCAGCGGTACCGGTTCACTGGCAAACTCGAATTCGAACAGGCCGCGCAGGGTCAGCAGGCGCTGGTTCTGTTCGTTGACCAGCTGCGCGAACTCCTGGTAGGTCTTTGCGTCGTTGGCGCGTGTGGAGTGCTGCAGCTTTGCAATGGTGTCGGGTGTCCACATGTGATCCTCGCCGCGCATGCGGAAGGTATAGTCACCACCGACATCGAGCTTGTCGCGATAGATCGGTGCGTCACCATGGGCATCGCGGTGCCAGCGCACCGTCTCCGCGGCTATTTCATCGAGGCCGGCACCCTCGATGGTGGTTGCCGTTCCGGTGAAATAGCGGTCGACGAATTCCGAGCTCAGCCCGACGGCATCGAAGATCTGGGCGCCGCAATAGGACTGGTAGGTGGAGATACCCATCTTCGACATGACCTTCAGCAGGCCCTTGCCGACCGCCTTGATATAGCGTGTCCGGACCTCGTCTTCGCTGAGCGGTTCCGCTAGCCGGCTGCGCATTGAATCCAGGGTCTCGAAGGCCAGGTAGGGGTTGATCGCCTCGGCGCCGTAGCCGGCCAGGGTGGCGAAGTGGTGCACCTCGCGGGCAGAGCCGGTTTCAATGACCAGCCCGGACTCGGTGCGCAGGCCGGCCCGCACCAGGTGGTGGTGGACGGCAGAGGTGGCCAGCAGTGCCGGTATGGCGATGTGGTCTGCGTCCATATCGCGGTCGGACAGTATCAGGATGTTGTAGCCCTCGCCGATCGCCGCCTCGGCCCGCCGGCACACCGATTCGAGTGCGCCCTGCATGCCGACTACCCCCTGTATAGCGGGATAGCAGATGTCCAGGGTCCGGGTGCGGAAGGCGCCGCCGGTGTGGTCCTCGATGTGGCGGATGCGCTCCAGGTCGGTGTTGGTCAGGATCGGCTGGCTCACCTCGAGGCGCATATGTTCGCCGGCCGATTCGTGGCCGAGCAGGTTGGGGCGCGGTCCGATCAGCGAGACCAGCGACATCACCAGTTCCTCCCGGATCGGGTCAATCGGCGGATTGGTCACCTGGGCAAAGTTCTGCTTGAAGTAGTTCGACAGGTGCTTGGCCTTGCTGGAGAGCACGGCGATCGGGTTGTCTGCGCCCATGGAGCCGATCGCCTCCTGGCCGGTGACCGCCATCGGGGTCATCAGGAACTTGAGGTCCTCCTGGGTGTAGCCGAAGGCCTGCTGGTGGTCGAGGAGCGTGTCCGGGTCCGGCGCCATGGCGCTGACCTGTGCCGGCAGGTCGCTCAGGCGGATCTGGGTCTTGTCCAGCCATTCCTGGTAGCAGTGGCTGTTGGCCAGTTCGGTCTTCAGTTCGGTGTCGTCGATGATGCGGCCCTGCTCCATGTCGATGAGGAACATCTTGCCGGGTTGCAGGCGCCATTTCTTGACGATGCGTTCCTCAGGTATGTCGAGGACTCCCATTTCCGAGGCCATCACCACGATGTCGTCAGCCGTGATCAGGTAACGCGCGGGGCGCAGCCCGTTGCGGTCCAGGGTGGCGCCGATCTGGCGGCCATCGGTGAAGGCCACGGCGGCGGGGCCGTCCCAGGGTTCCATGAGGGCGGCATGGTATTCATAAAAGGCGCGGCGGCTCTCGTCCATCAGCGGGTTGCCGGCCCAGGCCTCGGGGATCAGCATCATCATGGCGTGCGACAGGGAGTAGCCGCCACTGACCAGCAGTTCCAGGGCGTTGTCGAAACAGGCCGAGTCCGATTGGCCTTCCGCGATCAGCGGCCAGAGTTTCTGCAGGTCGTCACCGAACAGTTCCGAGGCCATGGAACTGCGGCGGGCGTTCATCCAGTTGATGTTGCCGCGCATGGTATTGATCTCGCCGTTGTGGGCGATCATGCGGAAGGGTTGGGCCAGGTCCCAGGAGGGAAAGGTGTTGGTCGAAAAACGCTGGTGCACCAGGGCCAGCGCCGAGTCCAGGCGCGAGTCCTTCAGGTCCGGGTAATAGCTGTCGACCTGGTTGGCCAGCAGCATGCCCTTGTAGGCCAGGGTGCGGGAGGATAGCGAGGGGACATAGAAGAACTCGCCTTGCTCAATGCCCGACTCGCGCACCGCGTTTTCAATACGCTTGCGGATGACGAACAGGGCACGTTCGAAATTGTCACCCGTGACGGTCGTGTCGCCGCGACCGATGAAGAGCTGGCGGACCAGCGGCTCCACCTTCAGGACGCTGGCGCCCAGCCCGCTGTTGTCCGTGGGTACATCACGCCAGCCAAGCAGGGTCTGGCCTTCCTCGGTGATGGTCCGGGAGATCAGGGCCTCGCAGTGGCCGCGGGAGTCGGCATTGCTTGGCAGGAACAGCATGCCAACGCCGTAGTCACCTGCTGCGGGCAGGTCCATGTCGAGCGTCGCACTTTCCTCACGCAGGAAACGGTCAGGGATCTGCATCAGGATACCGGCACCGTCACCTGCCAGCGGATCGGCACCCACGGCCCCGCGATGGGTCAGGTTCTCGAGTATCTGCAGTCCCTGGCGAATGATTTCATGACTCTTCTGTCCCTTGACGTTGGCGACAAAGCCAACACCGCAGGCATCATGTTCATTGGCGGGGTCATACAGGCCCTGTCTGGGTGGCAAGGTGCCATGCTTCATGTGCGATACCCTGTTGGTCCGAGTTGGCTACTGCCGCGCCGGAAATGGTGGTAAATACTTTATATTACAACTAGTTATATTGATCTTGCCGTGATTTCACCGGGGCGTACGCTAACCCCGCTGCCCACGGCCAAAAGGCCGGTAAGTATAGCGCCGCCGGGCCGGTGGTTCAATTTGCGTCGAGGTATTTTTCCTTTTGATTTTCAGGGGTATGCCGGGGCCCCGGGCGGGATCTACCCGCTTTGAGCCTGCATGAAGACGACCTGGTAGCCGCGCTTGAGTTGCTCGTCGCGGACCTTGATCAGGGCCGCCTCGGCGCTCTCGCGGTCCGAAAATTGTTCGCGCAACAGGCGTCCGCCTGCACCCTGGTAACCCCATTCCCTGACCAGGGTCCAGCCCTCGAGCAGGTCCTCCTGCAGGTGCAGGTGATAGTAGCGGGGTGGTTTGTCACCCTGCGGGGGGATTTGCATGTAGATACGCATTTCAATCTATATCGGCTTGATACAATAATCATTCACCACACGACTGCATGGATGCAGGAGGTAGAGTAACGCATGGAGCAGTTACCGAGAGACGCAGAGTACACAGAGTAAAATCTGTAATAAGGTCTCACCGCAAAGGCGCAAAGGGCGCAAGGAGAACATTTATTCATTAAGTCATAGTCAGTTGATGCACCTCTCAGAAATTGAATTTCCTTGACACCAGAATATTCAGAATAACTGAGAGGCGTACTGGAATTGATATTAATTCTTTTCCTTTGCGCCCTCTGCGTCTCTGCGGTGAATTTTGTCCCCGATCCAGTTGCTACCGTAGTTCGATCAAATCGATGGATTGAAGGTGCGTTCGTACTCGGCGATGGCGTAGCGGTCGGTCATGCCGGCGATATAGTCGGCGACGGCGCGGGCGCGGCCATCCTTGCCGCTGCGTTGCTCTAGCAGGGCCGTTTCCTGCTGCGCCGCGTCCGGCATCAACCGGGGGTCGTCGATATAGGCCCCGAACAGCGCCGTGATGGTGCGTGCGGCCTTGGCGGTCATGCGATGGACGCGATAATGGCGGTAGAGGTTGGTGCGCAGGAAGCGTTTCAGTTCCAGGTTCTGCTCGCGCATGCCTTCACTGAATGCAATCAGCGGGGCATCGTGATGACGAACTGCTTCGATATCGGCGGGTGCGGCCTGCTGCAGTCTGGCGCTGCTGGTCTCGACCAGGTCGGTGACCTGGCAATTGATCAGGCGCCGTACCACCTCGTGGATGGTGCGGCGCGGTGGCAGCGTCGGATAATCATGACGCACGATTTCATACTGTTCGCGAAACAGGGCGACCTGGCTCAGTGCTTCCACCTCGATCAGTCCCGAGCGCAGCCCGTCATCGACATCGTGGCTGTTATAGGCGATTTCATCCGCCAGGTTGGTCAGCTGGGCCTCGAGTGAGGGCTGGGTTTTCTCGATGAAACGACGGCCCACATCGCCGAGACTCTCGGCATGCTTGCGCGAGCAATGCTTGAGGATGCCTTCGCGGGTCTCGAAGGTCAGATTGAGTCCGGGGAATTCGGCATAGCGGTCTTCCAGTTCATCAACCACACGCAGGGATTGCAGGTTGTGTTCAAAGCCGCCGTAATTCTTCATGCAGGCATTGAGCGCATCCTGGCCCGCGTGACCAAAGGGGGTGTGGCCGAGGTCATGGGCCAGGGCAATGCCCTCGGTCAGGTCCTCGTTCAGCCGCAGGGCGCGGGCAATCGAGCGGGCGACCTGGGCGACCTCGATGGAATGCGTCAGCCGGGTGCGGAACAGGTCCCCTTCGTGGTTGACGAACACCTGGGTCTTGTATTCCAGGCGCCGGAACGCGGCGGAATGGATGACGCGGTCCCGGTCGCGCTGGAATTCGCTGCGCATGACGGGGTGGGGCTCGGGGTGTCGGCGGCCCCGTGAACAGGCCTCGGTGACTGCGTACGCAGCGAGTGTGGCACCATGGGGCGCTTCGCTACTGGTGTCCATGGTGCTCAGGTGGCAGCGCCCAGGGTCTCGCTCAGCAGGGCGGGGTTGAAATCACCGGAGACGAGCGCCTCGCCAATGGCATTGAGCAGGACCAGGCGCAGGCCGCCATCGATGACCTTTTTGTCCACCGCCATCAGGTCCATGAAGCGTGCCTCATCCATTTCATCAGGGGCGCGGGTCGGCAGGCCGGCGTGCTGCAGCAGGGCCTCGATGCGATTGACATCCGTCTGCGACAGCCATCGGTGACGTGCCGACAGGTCGGCGGCCATCAGCATGCCGGTGGCAACCGCCTCCCCATGCAGCCAGTTGCCGTAGCCGGTGCCGGTCTCGATGGCGTGGCCGAAGGTATGGCCCAGGTTGAGCAGCGCACGCTGTCCGCTTTCACGTTCGTCCGCGGCGACGATCTCTGCCTTTATGGTGCAGGAACGTTCGATGGCATGACCCAGGGCGGTCTTGTCACGTCCCTTGAGTGCGTCGATATGCGCTTCCAGCCAGTCGAAGAAGCCGGCATCGCGGATCAGGCCGTACTTTATGACCTCGGCAAGGCCGGCGGCCAGCTGGCGGTCATCCAGGGTGTCGAGGGTATTGGTGTCGATGAGGACGCAACCCGGCTGGTAGAAGGCGCCGATCATATTCTTTCCCAGGGGGTGGTTGACCCCGGTCTTGCCGCCGACCGAGGAGTCGACCTGCGCCAGCAGGGTTGTCGGTATCTGCAGGAAGCCCACGCCGCGCTGGTAGCTGGCGGCCGCAAAGCCGGTGATGTCGCCCACCACGCCGCCACCGAGTGCCACCAGGGTGCAGTTGCGGTTGAAGCGCTTTTCCAGCAGGGCATCGAAGATCAGATTCAGCGTGTCCAGGGTCTTGTATTGTTCGCCGTCGGGAAGGATCACAGACGCCTGGTCGAAGTCACTGAACAGCTGTTGCACGCTGTCCAGGTACAGGGGGGCGATGGTCTCGTTGCTGACCACCATGACCTGGCGGCCCCTGACGTGTCCGGTGATCAGTTCGGGTCGTTGCAGCAGGTCCTGCCCGATATGGATGGGGTAGCTGCGTTCACCGAGTTCAACGCTGATTGTCTTCATGTGCCGGAAACAAAGCCTGATCAATAAAACAGCATATAGGATACCCGATCGCCAGGGCAAACTGCTCAGCGCCGGGGATCAACTGTCTTTCAACAGCCCGAGGATTTCGTGGACCACGTCCCGGACGCGCTTGGTGTCGGTGTTGATGACCCGGTCCGCTGTTTCCCGGTAGAGCGGTTCGCGCACCGCCATCAGTTCCTCGAGGCGCCGACGCGGGTCTTCCGTCTGTAACAGGGGACGGTTACGGTCGCGCCGGGTGCGCGAGAGCTGCTGGTCCACTGAGGCATGCAGGTAGATGACCTGGCCACGGCTGGTAAGGTGGTCACGGTTGACCGGATCGAGGATGGCGCCGCCTCCGGTGGCGAGCACGATACCCGTCAAGCGGGTGAGCTCGTCGATGATCGCGGTCTCGCGCTTGCGGAATCCGGCCTCCCCCTCGAGCTCGAAGATCAGCGGGATGTCCACGCCGGTGCGCCGTTCGATCTCGTGGTCACTGTCCTGAAATTCAAGCCTCAGCTGTTTGGCCAGCTGGCGGCCGATGGTGGACTTGCCGGCGCCCATGGGTCCGATGAGGAAGATGTTTCCCTGTGGTGTCATGCAGGAGAGGTATGCCAGCTGGGAGTCATTAAATCAAGCCTGGCATAGCGGGTTGACTGTCTGCACGACCTGATTTCTTTTTTCAAGATAAAAAAGGCCCGCAACGCGGGCCTTTTTTAGAAGAAGCTCTCTGCTGTTAATTGGTGATAAGGCCTTCCTTGATAATCTTCGGCGTTACGAAGATCAGCAGTTCTTCCATATCATCAGTTGTTCTGGTTGACCGGAACAGGAAACCGAGGCCGGGCAGGTCACCCAGGAACGGAACACTCTCTACGGTCTTGCGTGTTTCCTGTTCGTAAATACCGCCGAGGACCAGGGTCTGGCCGTTGTCGACCAGCACCTGGGTTTGTACTTCCTGGGTGTCGATACTGGGAACACCCGCAAAGACAGCACCGACAGCATCCTTGTTGACGATGAGATCCATGATAATGCGGTCATCCGGGGTGATCTGCGGGGTAACCTGCAGGCTCAGGACCGCCTTCTTGAAGGAAACGGAGGTGGCGCCGCTTGAGGAGGCCTCCTGGTAGGGGACCTCGGTACCGGATTCGATCAGGGCCTGCTGGGCATTGGAGGTGATGACCCGCGGGGAGGAAATGATCTCACCCGACCCTTCCCGCTGCATGGCGGTCAGTTCGAGGTCCAGCAGGTAGTCGGAGTCCAGCAGTGCCATGGCGATGCGCCCGATGCTGGCAACCGGTGAATTCACGTTCAGGCGGTCATTGACATTCGGCAGGTCGACCGGGAAGGGATCGGTGCCGGAACTGATGTTGTCGGCTGCCTCATTGATCATGTCATCGGTACCGAAGACGCTGCCGGTGGTGGCGAAGGCACCGTCACTGCCGACCTCGGCCGTTGCGGTGAGCCCCAGGCGTACCCCCAGGTCGCGGCTGTAACCGTCGTCGGCGAGGACGATGCGTGATTCGATCAGCACCTGCCTGACCGGAATATCCAGCTTGGCGACCAGCTTGCGGATCTCGACCAGCTTCTCCGCCGTGTCCTGGACCAGGAGCGTGTTGGTGCGAGCGTCAATAATAACGGTGCCGCGGTCGGACATCAGTGATGCCTGGCCGGACTTCAACAAACTGGCCAGTTCAGCCGCCTTGGCATAGTTGACCTGGATGAACTCGGAATACAGCGGCTCCAGTTCCTCGATCTGTTTCTGGGACTCGAGCTCGAGTTTCTCACGTGCGGCAATCTCCTCGCTGGGGGCGACCAGCATGACATTGCCGGTCTGGCGCATGGCCAGGCCCTTGGTCTTCAGGATGATGTCCAGGGCCTGATCCCAGGGGACGTTTTTGAGGCGCAGTGTCAGGCTGCCCCTGACCGTGTCGCTGACCACGATATTGATGCCGGTGAAATCGGCGATGAGCTGCAGTACGGAGCGCACCTCGATGTCCTGGAAATTGAGTGACAGGCGTTCGCCGACATAGCCGAATTCATCCTTCTTGAGTTCCTCTGCCTCTTCAGGGGTGATTTCCCTGACCTCAATGATGAATTCGTTACCGGTCTGGTAGGCAAGGTGCTCGTACTCACCCATGGGTGTGATCACCATGTGAACGTTGTCGCCCCGGGTCTGGGTGTCGATGGTCTTTACCGGGGTGGCAAAATCCAGTACATCCAGGCGGCGTTCGAGTTCAGTGGGCAGGCTGGCGCGGTAGAAGTCGACAATCACCTTGCCGCCTTCCTGCTGCATGTCGGCCGGGATGGACGGGTCGGACAGGCTGACGATTACGCGGCCCTGGCCTTCCTCGCCGCGCCGGAAGTCCACATTCGCGATCTGTGGACGGGAACCGCCGGTGGCCTGTGCAACCACGGCGGCTGACGTGGTTTGCTGCCTGCCGCTGCCTTGTACGGTGACAATGACCTTGTTGCCTTCGGCATACGTTTCATAGGGGACCATTTCCACCAGGTTGACGATCACGCGGGTGCGCCCCTGTGCCTCGATGGCCGTAACGCTTTCCGCCATGCCGATGCCGATGCTGTGCGTGCGCTGTGCGAGGCCGCTACCGGTGTTTGGCAGGTCCAGCGCGATGCGTGCCGGGTTGTCGATGGTGAAGCTCAGCGGGGCAGAGGCCGGATTGCTCAGGGTAAGCGTAATCTGGGCCTTGTTCCCCGGCAGCCCGGCAAAGTCAATCGCCGTCAAGGTGTTGCCGGTGGCGGGATCGGCGGCCTGCACGGGTGCGAAGGCGCCGGCAAGGAGCAGGGCACAGGCAGTCAGGTATGCCATCCAGCTGCCGGCGTGCCGGACAGAGAATATGTTGCTTAACGATGCGGTCATTGCGATTTCCCCGTGGGATTATTCGCTGATTGCTATTGAGGCCTGACGTTCCATCCAGCCTCCGAGCCCATCAGGAATGATCTCCATTAGTTCAACTTCGAATTCCGATACCCGGACAATTTTGCCATGGTTTTGCCCTATGTGATTGCCGTGCTGCACACGATGAATGGTGCTGTCCCCGTCCAGTATCAATGCCCAGGTCTCCTGGTCCTGCTCCAGGGTGCCGACCATGCGCAGGCCGTCCAGGGGGTATTCTTCCAGGGGTTCTCTGGGCCGGTCGAAGTCCGGCGTGATCCCGCTGCCGCCGGCCTGTGCCATTGATGCCGGTGCATGGCTGAACACCGGGGGTGTAAAGGGATCGCGAAATTCGTGTGCCTGGTAGGGAAACGACTCGAAGGGTTCGAATTCCGGCAGCGGTTTGATGGATGATCGTTGCTGACCCTTGGTTTCCTTGACGTAGATCTCGAGGTCTGCGATCGGACTGTCGGTACAGGCAGCCATGCTGCCGGAAAGAGTTACGGCGCCCAGCCAGCGCAGCACATTGTTGCAGTCCCACTTCATTTCTTGCCCGCCTCCTTGGCTCGCTCACTCTGTTCGAGGTAGCGATAGGTCTTGGCTATCATGTTCATGACCAAGGGGGCATTTTCAGATTTCCTCTTGGCTATGTTGACGTTGTGGACGGTCACGATGCGCGGCAGGGATGCGACACCGCTGACGAAATCGCCCAGCTCGTGATAGTCGCCGATAACCCGGATTTTGATGGGCAGTGTTGCGTAGAATTCGCGGGGCCTCTCACCCTGTGGCTGGAATAATTCGAATTCCAGGCCGCTGGCCAGGCCGGTTTGCGAGACGTCGACGAGCAGGTCGGCGACCTCGGTCTTGTTGGGTAACTGCCTCAACATGGCGCCGAAGGATTCACGCATTTCTGCAAGTTGCTGCTGATAGGCCTCGAGGTTGGCGGCCTTTTTCGCCTTCCTCTCGAAGACGACCTTAAGGTCAGCCTCTTTTTGTGCCAGCTTTTCCAGGTCAACCAGCTGATCCTTGGTATGAAACCAGTAGCCCAGGAAGATCACGCCCGCCATGATGAATACAATGACGATGGCGCGTGCCGCCGCCGGCCAGTTCGCGATATTGGCAAGTTGGAGATCACCCAAATCCAGGTTCAAGATTCACCTCCGGCCGATTTGGCTGGCTGGGCCTGGTCCTTCTTCGGCGTTTTCTGGCTGCCGCGCAGGGTGAAATTGGCCACGCGGCGACGTTCAACGGCTTTTGTCTTGATGAGGTCCAGGCGCGGGTTGGCCAGCCAGTCGGAGCTATCGATGTTGCGCATGTAATCGGATACCCGGGCGTTCGACTGTGCAACCCCCTTCATGGTCAGGCTCTTGTCTTTCTGGGTGAACGTCTCGAGGTGCACCCCTTCCGGCAAAGAACGGACCAGTTCATCCATCAGGTGTACGCTTTCCGGCCGGCTGCGCTGGAGTTCCTGGATGACGTTCATGCGCGCCAGCAGGTCGGCCTTGAGTTTTTCCAGCTTGTTGATTTCCCCGATGCGTTTCTGGAGTATTGCTATTTCCTGTTCCAGGAAGGCGTTGCGCTGGTTCTGGTTGTCGATCAGGCCGCTGACATGCAGATGTGCCAGCAGCACGATGAGACCGGCAATGACAGCCGATCCGATCGCCGTAAAGCCGAACTCACGCTGTTTCTGCTTGCGCAGCTCTTCACGCCAGGGCAGCAGGTTGATCTTTGCCATGTCAGTCGAAGCTCCTCAGGGCAAGTCCGCAGGCCACCAGCAGGGAAGGTGCATCATTGCTGAGTGATTGGGGTTTTACGCGTGCCGACAGCGACATGGAGGCAAACGGGTTGGCAATGCTGGTTTCCACTCCCAGTCTTTCCTGTATCAGCTCGTCCACCCCCGGGATCGATGCACTGCCACCGGCCAGCACGACGTGGTCGACCTTGTTGTGCGGGCTGGATGAATAGAAGAATTGCAGGGAGCGGCTGGCCTGCTGTGCCATGGCCTCCTTGAACGGCTCGAGCACGTCGGTGGCATAATTTTCCGGCAGCCCGCCCTGGCGCTTGGCCATCCCGGCCTCCTCGTAGGACAGGCCGTAGCGGCGCATGATCTCTTCGGTCAGCTGCTTGCCGCCGAATACCGTGTCTCGGGTATAGATGCTCTTTAAATCGTGCATGACGTTGAGCGTGGTCATGGTCGCGCCGACATCGATGACCGCGATGGTCTTGTCAATGCCCTGGTCGGGGAGCTGGTCTGCCAGCAGCGCAAAGGCGTTTTCACTGGCAAAGGACTCCACGTCCATGATGTCCGTTTCCAGGCCGCCGGTCTCGATGGCGGCGGTGCGCATATCGACGTTCTCGCTGCGGCAGGCGGCCAGCAGCACATCGACGGATTCAGGATTTGCCTCCGAGGGCCCGACGACCTCGAAGTCGAGGTTGACCTCATCCAGTGGATAGGGGACGTACTGATCGGCCTCGAATTCTATCTGGGTTTCCAGGTCATTATCGGAAAGCCCGGCGGGCATGGTGATGATCTTGGTAATCACCGAGGAGCCGGCAACGGCGACCGCGGCATGGCGTGTCCGCGTACCGGAGCGCTTGTGGGCGCGCCGGATGGCTTCGCCGACGGCCTCCACATCGGTGATGTTCTTTTCGACGACTGAATTCGGGGGCAGGGGCTCGACCGCATAGGTTTCTACGCGAAAGCGTGTGCCACTTTGGCTCAATTCCAGCAGCTTGACAGCCGTGGAGCTGATATCCAGACCGACCAGAGGTGGTTTCTTGCGTTTGAATATTTGCGCGAGCGGCACAATATTTCCTTTATTTACCCAACTGTTGGACAGCAAAGGTAGCCAACGGAATTAGAGGACATTGCCAACTGTTTGTCAACCAATGTTTATCCCGTGACTGCGATTATGGTGTTAGTTATCGGATGATTTCCGCAATGGTTGAGCAAAAAACATATAATACGCCGAATATTTATTGTTATATGACCTCTATCCAACTCGTTCTTTGAACTCTATCACAGGTTTATGCGCCACATGAGCATCCGTCGCCTGGGTCGATTCCTCCTGATTACCGGTTTTCTCGGGATCATTGCTTCCGCACTGTTGGCAGGCGTCGTCTATTTGAAGATAGCCCCCCAGCTGCCCTCGATCGAGGTACTCAAGGATGTGCGCCTGCAGGAGCCGCTGCGGGTCTATACGCGCGACCGGATGCTGCTGGCGGAATTCGGCGAGAAACGACGCAGCCCGGTGCTGATCGAGGATGTGCCACCGACACTGATACAGGCCTTTCTGGCAGCCGAGGACGACCGCTTCTTCGAACACCCGGGCGTGGATTTCCAGGGCCTGTTGCGGGCCGCATTCCAGCTGATCCGTACCGGGGAAAAGCGCCAGGGCGGCAGCACTATCACCATGCAGGTAGCCAGAAACTTCTTCCTGAGCAGCGAAAAGACCTATTTACGCAAGCTGACAGAGATCATCCTGTCATTCCGGATCGAGCGTTCCCTGAGCAAGGATGAAATCCTCGAGTTGTATCTGAACAAGATCTACCTGGGCCAGCGTGCCTACGGCGTGGAGGCGGCGGCCCGGGTCTACTACGGTGCCGGCATAGATGATCTGTCGCTTGCCCGCATGGCCATGATTGCCGGCCTGCCGAAGGCGCCGTCACGCGTCAATCCGATCAGTGATCCGGATGCGGCCCTGGTGCGGCGTAACTATATCCTTGGTCGCATGTACAGCCTGGGTTTCATCGACAGTGTGGCCTATAAGACCGCCCTCGAGGAGGCCGACGGCGCTGTGCTGCACAGCGCCCAGGCTGGTGCCAGGGCGCCCTATGTCGCCGAGATGGTGCGCGACGAGATGGTCAGCCGCTACGGGCAGGAGGCCTATACCTCCGGCTTCGAGGTCGTGACGACCCTGGATTCGGGGCGTCAGGCGGCCGCCAACCGCGCCTTGCGCAACGCACTGCTGGCCTACAATCGCCGGCATGGTTACCGCGGGCCCGAGGGGCATGCGGACCTGGCCGGCCTCGAAGAAGGGGTATGGGCGGATCTGTTGCAGGAGCATGCGGATGTTGGCGGCCTCGAGGCGGGACTGGTGACCGCCGTGGATGAACGCTCTGTCTGGGTCTTCCTGCGCAAGCAGGGCCAGGTTGCCATCGACTGGGAGGGCTTGTCCTGGGCGCGCCCCTACAAATCGACCGACAGCATGGGCAAGCCGCCGACCAGGGCGGCTGATGTGCTGGCCGTCGGGGATATCATCCGGGTGGAATCCCACGCCGAGGGGGAATGGCGCCTGGCCCAGCTCCCCGAGGTCCAGGGCGCGCTGGTGTCACTGCACCCGGATGACGGTGCCATCGTTGCCCTCTCCGGCGGCTTCGACTACTACCGCAGCAAGTTCAACCGGGCGATCCAGGCAAAACGCCAGCCGGGCTCAAGTTTCAAGCCGATGATCTACTCCGCGGCAGTGGAGCAGGGCTACACACCCGCCAGTATCATCAACGATGCCCCGGTCGTGTTCGATGACGATGCCCTGGAGGCGACCTGGCGACCGGAGAATTACAGTGGCCGCTTCTACGGGCCGACGCGCCTGCGCGAGGCGCTTTTCCGCTCCCGCAATCTGGTGTCCATCCGAATCCTGCGGGCGATAGGCGCCGATTTTGCGGTGCAATACGCCGAACGTTTCGGTTTCCAGTCCGCACAGCTGCCCCGGGACCTGACCCTGGCGCTGGGCAGCGCCTCGGCAACGCCGCTGCAGATGGCCCGCGCCTACGGGGTGTTCGCGAATGGCGGTTACCTGGTCGAGCCCTATTTTATCCAGCGCATCCATGATGCCGAGGGTGAGGTGATCTACCAGGCGGAGCCGGAAGTGGTCTGCCCTGATTGTCCGGAGTCCCTGGAGAGTATCCTCGACACCGGCGAGCAGCGGCTGCGGCTGGCACCCGCCGTCATCACCCCGCAGAACGCCTGGCTGATGAATTCCATGCTCCAGGATGTAATCCAGCGAGGGACCGGGCAGCGCGCCAGGTCGCTGGGCCGTTCTGACCTGGGCGGCAAGACCGGCACGACGAATGATCAGAAGGATGCCTGGTTCTGCGGTTACAACCCGTCACTGGTCGCGGTGGCCTGGGTCGGGTTCGACAGGCTGGAGCCGCTGGGTCGGGGCGAAACCGGGGGGGTTGCCGCGCTGCCGATGTGGATCGATTACATGGGGTCCGCCCTGGGCGGTCGCGGCCTGCAGAAACGGGCGCAGCCGGATGGCCTGGTAACCGTGCGTATCGACCCGACGACCGGTTTGCTGGCTGACGGCGGACAGTCAGATGCCATCTTCGAGACCTTCCGTGCCGAGCACGTTCCCCTGGAAAGTGTCAGCCCGCCAGTGATGGGTTCCGGGCAGGGGCATGGCAGTCATACCCCGGAACAGTTGTTCTAGCCCGCATTGAGGTCGGCACGGATGATTTCGATGGAACCCTGAAAAGCCACCAGCTCCTCTTCATTCAGGGGGAGCTCGATGACCTGCTCGATGCCCTTGCGTCCCAGGACCACGGGTACGCCGGCAGTGATTTCGCTCTGCCGGTATTCCCCCTCCAGCACGCTGACGCAGGACAGCACCCGCTTGCGATCATGGCAGATGGAATCGACCATGGTGCAAACGGCCGCGGCCGGTCCGTTGTAGGCGCTGCTGGTCTTTTTCAGTGCCAGTACTTCGCCACCGCCCTTCCGGGTCTGTTCGGAGACCCGGGCACTGGCTGCCGGGTCCAGCAGGGAGGCTGCGCTTACTCCGTGCACGCTGCTGAACCGAAACAGCGGCACCATGGAATCACCGTGCCCGCCGATGACCATGGTATGGATATCCTTGATGGAGGCGCCGGTTTCGCTGGCAATGAAGTGGGCCATGCGCGCCGCGTCCAGCACACCCGCCTGCCCGAAGACCCGCCCCTTGTCCCAGCCGGTTCCTTTCCAGGCATGCCAGGTCAGGATGTCGACCGGGTTGGTGACGATAAGCAACAGGGCATCGGGGGTGAACTCCAGCACCTGGGACACGATACTGTCGATGACGCCGCGATTGATGTCGAGCACATCGCTGCGTGACATCCCCGGCCTGCGCGGCGAACCGGCGGTAACGATGACCAGTTCGGAACCGGCGATCAGGGCCGGGTCGCTGCCACCCGTGACCTGCGTATCGAAACCGAAATAGGCGGCGGTCTGCATGATATCCAGCGCGGCACCGGCCGCGGCCCCCTCGCGAACATCAAGCAGTGCAATTTCCCGGCACAGGCCTTGCTGTGCAATGAGCAGCGCAGTTGTTTCCCCAACACGCCCGGCGCCGATGATGCTGATTTTTTTCATGGATTATTCCCTTAGCTGTTGTTGGTCGCCATGAGGGCAAGACAGTATAGCCATGGTCGGCCGGTTTAAACAGCAGTCAACAGCAGCTCAATGGACGATCTTGATGAGTTGCCCCGGCAGGGGGGCGCCGTCGGGATAGTGGCCGTTCAGCATGCGCAGCTGCTCTTCCGGATAGTTGGCGATGGGTGAGGACCCGGCCATTCCGCTGTAATCGGTGCCCGCCGAGGCGCGTATAACATGGATTTTCGCCTCGCTCGCCAGGATTTTTTCCTCTTGCCCGAGTGCGTGGAAGCTGCGTGCCGTATCAAGAATTTCCCGGTCATAGGTATAGGGGGTGTTCCTGTCCTTGGCTGCCCCCGCGAAGATGTAGGCCTTCTGGTCCCGGTAAACGACCACGTAGCGCACCGGTCGCGTGCCCCAGGGTGTCTTGCTGCGGGCCACTGCCGTGTAACCGATCAGGCCATCGCTGCTGAAGGGCTCCCCCTGCTCCAGGTCTTCCAGCCCCAGGCGTTTGACCATGAATTCCCGGGCCGGGATGCGCCGGTTCCTGTCGGTCACGCTGAGTTGCACCAGGCCGTCATTGTCTGCCGGCCTGGCAATGATCTTTTCGGGCCGGTTTTCGATGCGCCAGCCCTGCGGGAAGCTCACGGCGAAATCCAGTTCCTTGTGGTAGTAGCGGTTATCGCGGACGATGCCCTCCTTCTCGCTGTCGCCGAAGGTAAGGCCCTCCAGGGCCTGCAGGAAGTCGTCGCGGTTGGTCCGGGTCGTCGAATCGTTCTTGTGGGTGCGGGCCGCCTTGACCACCTGCTGTAGCCTTTCGTCATTTTCGGGGTGGCTTGAAAACAGCCCGTGATAGGTCTTGGGCTCACGGTCTTCCTTTTCGGCGCGCAGTTTTTCGAATTCTTCCTGGTGCTTCAGGATGCCGATGATCTCCAGCATGGCATCGGGGTCATAGCCCGATTTGGCCAGGTATTCCGCCCCCAGGCGGTCGGCCTCCAGCTCGTGTTCGCGGCCATAGCCGCGCACGATGGCGGTACCGGCCAGGTTGGCCAGGGTGTCGGCGCCCTGGATGCCGCTGGCCGCGCCCAGCACGGCGGCAACCAGTCCGGTGGCCGTCGCGGTGCTGTGCTGGCGCACGCTGTGACGAGCCGTTACATGACCGATTTCATGCCCCAGGACCGCGGCCAGTTCCGCCTCGGTATTGAGATAGGCAAGCAGCCCCCGGGTGATGTAGATATAGCCCCCTGGCAGGGCAAAGGCATTGACGTCGGTGCTGTCGAGCACCGCGAAGCGGTAAATCAGTTCCGGGCGGTGGCTGTTGGCAGCCACTTGCTCACCGGTTTCCTGCACCCGTTTTGCCAGGACCGGGTCTTCGTACAGTGGCATGTCCTTGATGATTTCAGCACTGTACTTGCGTCCCAGGGCAATCTCCTGTTCCTCGCTCATGAGCACGAAATCGCTGCCACCGCTGACCGGATTGGTCGCGCAGCCGTTGATGACGAACAGGTAAAGAATCAGGGGCAGTGTGCCCGGCAGGGACAGGTAGCGCATGGTGTATTTCGAATGAATCTCGTTTCTCTTCCTGATAGACCGTCTCGCGGTTGCTGTGTTCCCTTCAGCGTCGCTGCCGGTCAAGCACGCTGATCGCCGCCGGATGACGCAGGTTCAGCCGCAGACCCCGGTCATCCTTTCGGATCCAGCCCCGGACTTCGATACGCCGGTCCAGCAGCTTTTCCGGAAAACCCGGTTCGAAATTGACCAGGTCCCTGCGGGCAACTTTTATCACCAGCGGACCCTCCAGGTCCAGCCATACACTATGCCGCGACTGGCGGATTTCTGTTACCTGCCCGCGCACCAGGCGGAAGCCGCGTGTTGCCGATGACAGGCTGCGACTTTCCAGTGGCCGGTAGTCCGCCAGTGCCCACAGGCCGCGCCGCATCGCGCGGGCATCGTCCTCAATGGACTGGTAACAAGCCTGTGCCCAGGTGTTGGGCGGTACCACCAGCGTGGTGGCCAACCCCTGCTCCAGCATGTGCACCGCCACATTGCTGCCGTCATCCAGAAAGGCGTGGGCGAGCAGGCGGCCGTAATGGTCGCGCTGCTCCTTTCCATGGCGCAGCAGCAGGGTCCGGTTGTGTTTGTCGAGCAGTGTTTTCAGCGCAGACCTTGCCGGTTCGGCCATCGACTGGGTGGCCTTGCCCGTGCGGCTCACTTCCGGGGTGTTGATGCCGATGAGGCGCAGCCGCCGTCCGTCGCGCAGCTTCACCGTGTCACCGTCGTAGATATGGACGACCTGGACCCGTTCGCTGGTCCGGTCCGTCGCGCAGTCGGCTGCCCGGGCGCTGGCGGCGAGCATGGATGCCAGGATGCCGCTGCATAGCAGCAGTCCCGGAACGAAAAAGGCGCCCTGAAGAGGCGCCTTTTTACAGTAGTGCTTGAACGGCATATTGCGCGTTACTGGCTTTTCCCGTAACGGCGGCGGAACTTGTCGACGCGTCCGCCGGAATCAACGATTTTCTGCTTGCCCGTATAAAACGGATGGCATTGCGAGCACACCTCGATCGAGAGGTCATGGCCGACGGTCGAGCGCGTTGCGAAGCTCGCGCCGCAGCTGCAGGTGACCTTGATTTCGTCATATGACGGGTGTGTGTCCGTTTTCATAACTGCCTCGATCAAACTGTTTCCTGACCATCCACCGATAACGCCGTCGCGGCGACTACCGTGAAAAGGCCGGCGATAATACGTTATCCGCCCGCACGCGGCAAGTGGGGCCGGCCGCTGCCATGCAGGGGGATGACCCGGGCACTGGCCATGTTTTCATGTCGCTGCCTGGCCGCGGCGGGCCGCTGCAGGCAGGCGAGCAGCCCGTGATCCCCGGCCACCGATTCCCACAGCAGGCGCTGCATGCGCAGGCAGGCCACCATGGGGGTACGCGAGGTGCTGCGGATCTGATCCAGCTTCCACTGGACCCGCCGCAGGTGCGGTTGCCGGTCTGCGGGTGCGGCGAGAATGGCCCTGTCGATCACTTGCCGGCGCTGTCTTTCGAAGGCCTGCGGGTCCTGTTTGGCCAAGGCCGCCCATTCATCGAAGCCTTGCGGCGACACGGGGTTGCTGTCGGGCATGGGATCCTCCGGTTCTGGCCGTCAGTGCGCGGTCAGGTTAGTTGTTTTTTCCGGTCAATTCAGGATAACACAGCGGCTTCCGGGCCTGCCGGAGGAGCCCGTGGTTAAAACCCCTGGGAATTTATTGATTTGTCTGCCCGGCCTGTGGATAAGCTTGTGGACAGGACGCGGGCAGGAGCCGGTTTGACTGGCTATCCGTATTCGGGGCGGGCTGTGGGAAACCCGTAGTGGAAAATAGAAAGTACCAATAAATACAATAACATAAAAAGATTCAGCGGGCCCGATCCGTGATGCCGGCTCACAATGGGGTTGACGCGCGCGCTGATTGTGTATAACTGCCGCGCCGCGCGGACGACGATTTTCTGATTTATAAAGATTTTCTATTCTAATTGGCCGAGACGGTCCGGTCTCGCGCCCAGGCCCGCAGCTGCGCCACCTTCTCGGCCATGACCCGGGACAGGGGGCGCGTCTGCCCGATTTCACTGCGTATGTGGGCGGTGGCGAGCGGGCTCCCGTCTTCCCGGGCCAGGTAGGTGGCCGCGACCACGGCCTGCTCGATTTCGGCGCCCGAGAAGCCGGCGGCGAGCTGCGCCAGTCCCTCGGTATCGAAGGCCCCGGGGTCGAGGTCGCGCTTGCGCAGGTGGATGGCGAAGATCTCCGCGCGGGTTTCGGTGTCGGGCAGGTCGACAAAGAAGATCTCGTCGAGCCGACCCTTGCGGATCAGTTCCGGGGGCAGCTGCTCGATGACATTGGCGGTGGCGACGATGAACACCGCGGCCTTGCGTTCGGCCATCCAGGTCAGCAGGTTGCCGAGGATGCGCCGCGAGGTGCCGCTGTCGTAATCCCCGCCGGCAATGGCCTTCTCGATTTCATCGATCCACAGCACGCAGGGCGCCATGGCCTCGGCGGCCCCGAGTGCCTCCCGCAGGTTGCGCTCGGTTTCACCGAAGAACTTGTTGTAGAGGGTGCCGAAGTCGAGGCGCAGCAGCGGCAGGCGCCAGGTGCCGGCCACGGCCCGGGCGGCCAGGCTCTTGCCGCCGCCCTGGACGCCGACCAGCAGGATACCCCTGGGCGCATCGAGCGGATGGTTCGCCTCCAGGAAGGCACCGCGGCGCAGCCCGATCCAGCGCTTCAGGGCCTGCAGGCCGCCCACCTCGGCGAAATCGGCCGTCTCGAACTCGACCGACAGGGCGCCGCTGGTTTCCAGCAGCCGGTAGCGTGCCCGGGTGACCCGGTCGAGATCGTTGTCACTGATGCTGCCGTCATCATAAATAATAGTGCGCGCGATGCGCCGCGCATCGCTTGTCGTGAGACCGCGCAGCTGGCGCGTGATCAACTCCAGGGTCTTGCGGTCCGTCTTCACCTTCCGACCCTGGTGTGCCTGTGACCAGTGCCCGGCCTCGTCATGGATGATCTTCTCGATATGGGTGGCATCCGGCAGGGACAGGCTAAAACGCGCACTGAAGGCCTGCAGCTCCTTCGGTATCTCCAGCTCATGGCTGACCAGTACCAGGGTATGCCCCAGGTCGTGGTAGTCGAGTGCGATCTCCTTCAGCAGGCGTACATTGAAGGGGTCCTCGAGGTAGGGATGGAAATCCAGCAGCAGGTAGATGGACGGGCTGGTCGTGGCCCTGATCTGGCCCAGTGCCTGGCGCGGTTCGATGGTATGCCGCTGGGGCGTCGAGTCGAAATCGATACGCCGCAGGCCGCTGGTCGTGGACCAGGCCATCACCGGCAGGGCAAGCTTCACGGCCAGGCTGGCGAACAGGCGGGTGACCCGCTGCTCATCCCGGGTCTCGATGACGACCAGGGGGATGCGCGAGCGCAGCAGCAGTTCCAGGTCGTGCTGGTCGTTGGTCAAGACAGCAACCGGTATTGGGCGAGAGTCATGGGGAGAGGTGCCGCCTGTTAACGGTGTTCCATGAATGGTCGCGCGTCCGGTCAGGCCGGCTTGCAGTGCAGTATGTGGTCCAGCCTGATTTCCTGCTGCCTGCCATCCTGGCCGGAGACGACCAGGAATTCCTCCCCATGACGGGTGCGCAGGTCATTCGGAGTAACCACCTCCATGTGCACGGTCTTCGCGCTGTCGCGCCAACTGAGCCGCATTTTGCTGCGGTGCAGGATGGCGACTTCATATTCACTGTACAGTCCGCAGTCGATTGGTTTGTAGTCACTCATCATCACGTCGCAGTGTCACTGAGCCCGGTTCCTGATTAAGGCCGATTTCAATATGAATTTCAATGGGACGGCAGCAGACCGGGCAATCCTCGATGTAGTCCTGGCTGCCGCTGGAGCTGTCCACGAGGGTTTCAAACGGCTCCCCGCAATAGGGACAGTCAACGCTGGCCGGCTCAAGCATGTGCAACCGTGTCGGTCAGCCAGTATTGCAGCACCTCGTTGAGATAGCGCTGCCCCCTTGCGCTTGTCCTGATGCGGCCGTTGCTGTTTTCCAGCAGGCCCTGCGCCCGGGCGGCATCAATTGGTTTTGCGGTTGCCGAAAACGGCAGGCCGGTGGCCGCGCTGAATTCCCCGGCGCTGAAACCCCGGTCAAGCCGCAAGGCGTTCAGGACATATTCCAGCACGACGTCGTCCACGTCCAGCCGGGTTTCGCTGGCAATGCGTCCCTGGCCGGCGGCCTGTTCCAGGTAGGCGCGCGGGTGCCGGGTCTTGGCGGTGCGGATCACGCTCTGCTGGCCGGCATCGGTGATCTTGGCATGGGCGCCGGCACCGATGCCGAGGTAGTCGCCGAATTGCCAGTAGTTCAGGTTGTGTCGGCAGCGCTGCCGCTCCCGGCTGTAGGCGGATACTTCGTAGCGGGCGTAGCCGCCTGCCTCCAGCAGGCCGCGGCCCTCCTCCTGCATGGTCCACAGCAGTTCATCGGACGGGCGTTCGGGGGGGTGGCGGTGAAACCAGGTGTTCGCCTCGATGGTGAGTTCGTACCAGGAGAGGTGCGCGGGCCCCAGGTCGAGTGCCGTTTGCAGGTCCCCCAGGGCCTGCTCGAGCGTCTGTCCCGGCAGGCCGAACATCAGGTCCAGGTTGAGGTTGTCGAAGCCGGCCTGCTGTGCCGAGCGCACGGCAGCAAGTGCCTCACGCTCATCGTGAATGCGCCCGATTCTCCTGAGCAAGGAGCGGTCGAAGCTCTGGATGCCGATCGACAGCCGGTTGATGCCGGCCTCGCGGAAGCCCCGGAAGCGTTCCTGGTCCACCGTGCCGGGGTTGGCCTCCAGGGTGATCTCGGCGCCCGGTTTCAGGGGCAGACGGGCACGCAGTTCACCGAGCAGCCGGCCGATGGCCGCGGGTGAAAACAGGCTGGGGGTGCCGCCGCCGATGAATACCGATTCCACCGTACGCCCCCACACCCGCGGAAGGTCCTGCTCCAGGTCGGCCACCAGGGCCTCCACATAGGCCTGTTCCGGTATCCCGTCGCGCACCGCGTG
>CAMYJZ010000021.1 GCA_947258845.1 uncultured Ectothiorhodospiraceae bacterium
CGTCACCAACGTGGAGACCGACACCGAGATCGGCAACTCGGGCGACGGCAACACCAATGTGGATGTGGAACTGACCCCGTTCTTCTCCGGCGTCGCCCTCGACGTGACCCCGCAGATCGGCCAGGACAACAGTGTCATCCTCCACGTTCACCCCACGGTCAGCGAGGTGACCGAGAAGGTCAAGAACATAACGGTCTCCAGCAGCACCGACCTGTCAGTGCCACTCGCCCTGAGCACGATCCGCGAGTCCGACACCATCATCCGCGCCCGCAACGGCCAGATGGTCATCATTGGCGGCCTGATGAAGGATCTGTCGCGCAACCAGCAGGCACAGACACCGGTACTGGGCGACGCCCCAGGGTTCGGTTCCCTGTTCCGCCACAAGCGCCAGGTCTCCAGCAAAAGTGAGCTGGTGATACTGCTGCGGCCGGTGGTGATCAACGCCAACGAGGGCTGGAACAACAACCTGAGCGAGACGGCCCGGCGCTACCAGAACCTGCGCACACCAAGCGTGCCGCTGTCACCTTAACGAGGACCAATGCCATGTACCTGGAGCACTTTGGACTGGAACAGCATCCCTTCAGCATCACTCCGGATACCGACTTCTTTGTCAACCAGGGCAGTCACCAGGAGGCACTGAACGTGCTGCTGGTTGCGCTGCGCTCCGGAGAGGGTTTCATCAAGGTCACCGGCGAGGTAGGCACCGGCAAGTCGCTGCTGTGCCGGGAGCTGCTGAACACGCTGGACGGGGAATTCGTCACCGCCTATCTACCCAACCCCTTTCTCAACCCCACGGCACTGCGCATGGCGCTGGCGGAGGAACTGGGCATCGAGTTCGCCCGCAATATCGGCCAGCATCGCCTGTTGCAGCTGATCTCCGAACGCCTGATCGAGATCTGCGCGACCGGCAAGCGCGTTGCCCTGCTGATCGACGAGGCCCAGACCCTGCCCGACCAGAGCATGGAGGCCCTGCGCCTGCTCACCAACCTGGAAACGGAAAAGCAAAAGCTGCTGCAGGTGGTCCTGTTCGGCCAGCCGGAACTGGATGAGCGCCTGGAAGGAGAGCACCTGCGCCAGCTCAAGCAGCGCATCACCTTCAGCTACCGGATCCGGCCGCTGGACCGCACGGCCCTGGGCAACTACCTCAAGCACCGCCTGGAAGTGGCCGGCTACATTGGCGAACCGCTGTTTACCAGCATGGCGCTGGCGTCACTGCAGCGCAACAGCCGCGGCATCCCGCGCCTGGTCAACGTCCTCAGTCACAAGGCACTGATGTCCGCCTTCGGACGCGGGGAACACCTGGTCTGTGCCCACCACGTGCGGCGCGCCGCCAGCGACACCGAGGACACCCGGATCACCTGCCCGCATCGCTACGAACTGATCACCAGCCTGTTCAGCATGCTGACCCTGATCGGCGGCCGGCTGCACGGCTGGTACTGAATGGTTAATCCGCCGTGAGCCTGATCAACCAGATGCTGAAGGACCTGGAGGGGCGTCAGGCCGCCCCGTCCGCGGCATTCGAGGCCACCCTGCAGACACCGGTGCTGACGGCACTGCCCGCTAACAGCGACCGCCGCAAGCTGAAGTACATCCTGTCGGCAGGTGCCGGTGCAGCGTGCCTCGTGCTGCTGGCATGGGCATGGCTGACTGTCGGTACCGGCAGCCCTGTCGTCACGGTGCGACCAGGCTCAGGCACTTTCAGCGACAGTGGCCATATTACCCGGCCTCTGCCCCTGCCGGTCGCCACGGCGAATAGCGTTACCCCGGTGGAGCAGCCCGCCCCGCAGACGCCAGCAGCAGTACCGGCTGCGACACCACAGCCCCGGGCGCCCGCAACAGCTGAACCGCAGGCGCAGGCACTGTCGGTCGCGACAGGGCCGCGCGGCACCGCGATGGCACCCCCAGCCCCGCAGACCGGGGAAGCTGCAGCGCCGGACACCGCAGGCGGGATGGCTTCAAAACCCTTAGCGGTCACCCGGGCGCAGGCCGCGCGGGCGGCATCGGATATGGCAGCACGCCGCCCTTCCGGCACCCGGCATATCGAGATCAACGAACGCCCGCTGACCGTATCCCAGCAGGCACAGCGCCGTTACACCGAGGCCGTCAGGGCACTGCATGCCGGAGAAACCGGCACGAGTGTGCAACAACTCGAGCAGGTACTTGCACTCAAACCCGGGCACCACCCGGCACGCCTGCTACTTGCCAGCCTGCACATCATCCAGCAGCGCAAGCAGCAGGCCGAGATCGTGCTCGCAGAGGGACTGACACTCGATCCGGGGCATGCGCCCTTTGCCAAACTCCATGCGCAGCTGCTCATCGAGCAGGCGCGCGAACAGGAAGCGATCCAGAGCCTCCAGTCCGCCCTCCCCGGTGCCGGGCAGGATGCCGAGTACCACGCCCTGCTGGCCGGGCTCTACCGGCACGGCGGTGATCCCGTAAAGGCTGCCGGACACTACCGGAGCGCGCTTCAAATCGCTCCCGGTCACGGTGAATGGTGGATGGGACTGGGCCTGTCACTGGAACAGGCCGGCCACGGTACCGAGGCACATGCCGCCTACGGGCAGGCCCTGAAACGGCCGCTCAGCGCGGCGCTGCAGAATTATGTATGGACACGCATGCAGCAGCTCTCCCCCGATACCGGCCGGCGCGGACCCCCGGGAGGTCCGGACCGATGACGGCACCGATGCGGCGCATGAAGGTCCGGCTGGGTGACCTGCTGGTCGACAAGAAGCTGATCTCGGAGACACAGCTGCAGGAGGCACTCGCCGAGCAGAAACGCAGCGGCCGCAAGATCGGCCAGGTGCTGATCGAGAACGGCTACATCCAGGAAGATGTCATGCTGCAGACGCTGTCTGCGCAGATCAAGGTCCCCTATGTCGATATCTCAACCTTTGAACTGAATCCCGAACTGGTACAGCGGCTGCCAGAGACCGCGGCGCGCCGCTATCGATCGCTGGTCCTCAAGGAAACACCCGACGGCCTGCTGGTCGCGATGGGCGATCCCACCGATATCTTCGGTTACGACGAGATTGCACGCATCCTGAAACGGCCGGTTCTGCTGGCCATGGCCAGGGAAAGCGACCTGCTGCTGAATATCGACCGCATGTACCAGCAGGGTGACCAGATCCAGACACTGGCCAGCGAAGTCGGCCGCGAGCTGTCCGACAATACCTTCGACCTGGAAAAACTGATCGCTATCAGTGACCAGAGCGATGCACCGGTGGTGCGCCTGATCCAGACGGTGTTCGAAAGTGCCGTCAGCGCCAACGCCTCCGACATCCATATCGAGCCGGGCGAGGACAACCTGCGTATCCGGCGTCGCATCGACGGTGTACTCCATGAACAGGTCGTCGACGACAAGCGCATCACCAACGCCATGGTCTCGCGCCTCAAGCTGATGGCCGAGGCCGATATCTCCGAGCGGCGCCTGCCGCAGGACGGACGTTTCAGCATCAACGTCAAGAACAAGCGCATCGATGTGCGCCTCTCCACCATCACTACCCAGTACGGCGAGTCCGTGGTGATGCGCCTGCTCGACCACGGCAGTGCGGTGCGCCGGCTCGACCAGCTGGGCATGCCGGGCGAACTGCTGGCGAACTTCCGCCGGATCATTCACAAGCCGCATGGCCTGATCCTGGTCACCGGACCCACCGGCAGCGGCAAGACCACCACCCTGTATGCCGCACTGAATGAACTCAACCAGCCGCAAAAGAAGATCATCACCATCGAGGATCCGGTCGAGTACCGTCTGCCGCGGCTCAACCAGGTCCAGGTCAACAACAAGATCGGCCTGAGCTTCGCACGCGTGCTGCGCACCTCGCTGCGTCTCGATCCGGACATCATCCTGATCGGCGAAATGCGCGACCAGGAGACCGGCGAAATCGGGCTGCGTGCCGCGCTGACCGGCCACCTGGTGATGTCCACACTGCACACCAACGATGCCATCAGCAGCGCCACCCGCCTGATCGACATGGGCCTGGAGGGTTACCTGGTTGCCTCCTCGGTGCAGGCGATCCTCGCCCAGCGCCTGATTCGCCGCGTGTGCCCGAGCTGCAGCACTGCGGCCCCGCCGGACCCCGGTGAACTGGCCTGGCTGCACAGCCACTCCGGCGAATCAGTGGACGACAGCGATTTCCGCCGTGGCAGCGGGTGCAACAACTGCAACCACACCGGCTATCAGGGTCGCATCGGCGTCTACGAACTACTGGTCATGGAGGAGGATCAGGCCGAGGCACTGCGCCGCAATGACCCGCAGGCCTTCCAGCAGGCTGCCCGGGCCCAGCCGGGCTACCGTCCGCTGGTCCTCAACGCACTGGACTATGCCTGCCAGGGAATCACTACCATCGGCGAGGTCATGCGCCTCAGCGGCTGGGTGGAATAGGCCGTGCCGGTTTTCAAGTACAAGGCGCGCAGCACCCACGGCGAGGCCATCACGGGCACCCTCGAGGCGGTGAGTAGCGACGCAGCCGCTGCCCGCCTGGTGGAAGGCGGCCTGACCCCTATTGATATACATGCGCTGATCGAAAGGCATGCCCTCACCGGCAGGTTGCAGAAGCTGTTCGAGCCGAATATCGAAAGCGTCGACCTGATTCAGTTCAGCCGCCAGATGCACAGCCTGCTGCGCGCGGGTGTGCCCATCCTCACGGCCATCTCGGGCATGGCAGCCAACTGCAGTAACCGCACGCTGGCGGCGGTCCTGACCAGGGTCATGCAAAGCCTGGAATCCGGCCGCCCCCTGTCGGACGCGCTCAGCGTGCACCCCAAGGTGTTCTCGGTGTTCTACGTCAGCCTGGTGCGGGTCGGCGAGACCAGCGGGCAGCTGGTGGAGATCTTCCGGCACCTGGCCTTCTACCTGGAACGCGAAAAAAAGACCCGCGACCAGATCAAGGCCGCCATCCGTTATCCCAGCTTCGTCATCATGGCCATCCTCGCGGCCATCGCCATCATCAGCATCTGGGTAATCCCGGCCTTTTCCGGGATCTTCGGGCGCTTCGATGCCGAGCTGCCGTTGCCGACCCGAATGATCATCGGCTTCTCCGGCTTCGTTAACGAACAATGGCCCTGGCTGCTGGCGGCCGGCGCCGTCCTCTTCGCCGGGGTCCGGATGTATACCAACTCCGAAGCCGGCAGCTACCGCTGGCACAAGCTCAAACTGCGCCTGCCGCTGGCCGGCATCGTCATTTACCAGGCGGCGCTGGCGCGTTTCGGCAGCCTGTTCGCACTGGCCTTCCAGGCGGGTATCCCGCTGATCACGGCACTCACCGTGGTGGCGCGCGCCCTCGACAACCGCTACATGGAAGACCGCATCCTGGGGATGCGCGAGGGCATCCAGCAGGGCAAGTCCCTGAGCCTGACGGCCGCCAACAGCGGCATCTTCGACCCACTGGTACTGCAGATGATCGCGGTCGGCGAGGAGTCGGGGACCATTAGCGAATTGCTGCAGGAGGTCGCCGTCTACTACGACCAGGAGGTCGATTACGCCATCGCCAAACTGGGCAGCGCCATCGAGCCGGTGCTCAGTGCGGTCATCGGCGTCCTGGTACTGATCCTCGCCATGGGTGTGTTCCTGCCCATGTGGGACCTGGCTTCGGCCGTTCTGCACGGCAAATGACCCGTAAAAATATTCCTGTTTATCAGCAAGATGTGAACAATCCAGGCGGGTATTTTTGTCGATATTTTATTAAAGAGATGGCCGCAACGGCCGAAATATAGGACAGGTAACGGCGCGGTGACTTTCTGAATCAATATCGCACCGGGCCGAAAGATCCTAGCGGGTTCACGTGTTACACAGTTAAATTTTCAGGAGTCAGACATGAACAAACAAAGTGGTTTTACGCTAATCGAACTGGTCATCGTCATCGCGGTGCTGGGCATCCTGGCGGCCATCGCCATTCCCAAGTTCGTCTCACTGCAGGATGATGCATTGGTGGCGACCAAGAAGGGCATGAGCGGTGCTGTCAAGAGCGCACATGCCGTTGCGATCGCCGACTTGAAGAAGTTCCCGACCATCTCCGAGCTGGCCGACTACGTCAACGGTGACGGTGTTGTCGCCGTGACAACCGGCGTCCAGGTCAAGATCGACGGCGATGATTTCGTGGTACCCACATACACTGATTCGAAGTGCACAACGACCCCGGCAACACCTGCGGTTACTGATGTGGTCAAGTGCGTGGGGAACATCTAGCGGTATTTTCTGCAGGTTTGATCTGAAAGCCAACAAGGGCGGGCCTCGGCCCGCCCTTTTACTATCCTGAGACCGGTAAAGACGACGGCATGCACCCACAACCCGACACCACCGTCAGCCGCGGCTTCACCCTGATCGAGCTGCTGCTGGTGCTGGTCATCCTGGGCGTACTGTCCGCCTATGCCCTGCCGCGCTGGGAGCCCACCGACACCACCGTGGCCGCCCAGGCCGACCGCCTGGCACGTGACCTCCGTCATGCCCAGGCGCTGGCGATGAACCAGGGCCGCACCCTGCGTTTTGACATCCAGCCGCCTTCCGGCTACCGCGTCACCGACGGCAGCGGCACGGTTGTGACTGACCCTGCCGACCAACAGGCCTTCCAGGTCACCCTGGACAACAATGTCACCCTGGCCGGTAGCGACACCGAATTCGACAGCCTGGGCCGGCCTGTGAGCGCCGGCACCCTGCTGGCAACAGCGCGCAGCTTTACCCTGAACGGCAGTTCCAGCACGGCCACGGTCACGCTGAGCCCGGTGACCGGTTTTGTCGAGTCAGCTCCATGAAGCGCACGGCACAACAGGGATTCACCCTGCTGGAACTGGTGCTGGTCATCGTGGTGGTTGCGCTGGCCTCGGTCCCAATCCTGGGGCAGTTCAGCCAGGCCGGGCAAAGCCTGCTGCTCAACGAAGAGATCCAGACCGCGGGACAACTGGCACAGGAACGCGCCGAGGTGCTGCTGGCCACACGCCGCGAGCAGGGATATGCCGCCATCGCAGCGGGCACAACCAGCGAGATCCTGACCGGCAACTACGCCGGCTATACCCGCACGGTTACCGTCAACGAACCCCCTTCCGGCACCGGCTGCGCCGTCGGCGCGACCTGCAAGGAGGTCCTGGTCAGCGTCGCGCGCGGCGGCAGCCAGCGCGCCGCGCTCACCCTGATGCTGGCGGACTACTGATGACCGGGTACAGACATCAGACCGGCTACACCCTGATCGAGATGATTATCGCCATCGTCATCCTCGGCCTGCTGGGCGCGGCCGCCGGATACGGATTGCAGAACGGCGCCCTGGCCTTCGTCAACACCACCGACGCCGTGCACACCCTGGGCAAGTTGCGCCCGGCCAGTGAACGCCTGGCACGCGAGATCCGCGAGATCCGCCGCGACCCGCTCACGCCAGCCGTGTATGACATCGCCACCATGAACGCGACCACCCTCACTTTCACCAGGGCCGACGGCACCGGTGTTACCCTCAACAGTGCACCGCCGCTGGTCACGCTGGCCTATTCGATCCCGGCCGGCACCCACACCCTCACCGACGCGGTCAGCAGTCTGACCTTCGCCTATTACCAGGCCGACGGCACCACCCCGGCCACCGGCAGCGGCGATGTCGCCTTTGTCGAATTCGAGCTGGTGCTGACCCGTAGCGGTAACAGCTACCCGCAGCGTAGCCGGGTCGCATTGAGGAACCAGTCATGAGCCTGCCCATGCCACGCCGGCAGCGCGGCGCCGTGACCCTGATCGGTGCCCTGTTCCTGATCGTGGTCGTGATCGCCCTGCTGGGCATCGTGCAACGCATGGCGGCCAGCGACATCAGCGACACCGGCCTGCACAACGACGGCATCGAGGCCCTGTTCCTGGCCGAGGCCGGCCTGGAACGCGCAGCCTGGCGCTACGCCGGCGGGACCGCCTGCGCCGGGCTCGCGGGTGATACCGACAGTATTGGCCGGGGTGACTTTCTGGTCATATCATCCGGCATGGTCGGCACGCTCTGCCAGGTCCGGGTCGAGGGCCGTGTCACCAGCACCAGCGTGGACAATACCGCGCGCCGCAGCCTGGAGGCCGGGTTTTCAAAGTCCGGATTCAGTGGCTGGGCCGTCGGCGATATCAGCGGCGGCATGGCGAACCTGTATGGCTGGGATGGCAGCAGCTGGACCCAGCAGGGCCCGTTCCCGGGCGTACCTGACGAGAACCTCAACAGCGTCCATTGCGGCAGCGCCACTGACTGCTGGGCCGTTGGCGATGCCAGCAACGGCCTGGCCAATATCAATCACTGGGACGGGACCACGTGGACCAACCTGAGTACAGCGGGACTAGCCAACAAACATCTGTACAGCGTCCACTGCGTGAGCGCCGACGATTGCTGGGCAGTGGGCCAGAAGAACGGCAAGGCGGCCAATATCAATCACTGGGACGGCAGCAACTGGACCAGTATTGCCGCCCCCGCGCTCCCGGGGGAGGACCTGAACAGCATCTACTGCATGGCCAGCAACGACTGCTGGGCGGTTGGCAACGGCAAGAAGGCGGCCAACATCAATCACTGGGACGGTAGCAACTGGTCGAACATCAGTACACCCGGGGTCCCCGACCAGGACTTGAACAGTGTTTATTGCAACACCAGTGATGATTGCTGGGCAGTGGGTGACCGCAACGGCAAGGCGGCCAACATCAATCACTGGGATGGCAGCAGCTGGTCCAACACCAATGCACCCGGTGTCCCCGGGAAAAAGGACCTGAACAGCGTCTATTGTGTGGCCAGCAACGACTGCTGGGCCGTGGGGATAAAATCGGGTAGCGAAAACATCAATCACTGGGATGGCAGCAGCTGGAACCGCGCCGGTCCGTATGGCGGTGTCGCCAACGAGGACCTGAATGCCGTCTACATGGTCAGTTCTACCGAGGGGTTCGCTGCTGGAAAAAACGGCGTGCTTGCAGGCTGGGACGGTAGCAGCTGGAATGACCTGCCCTCGCCGACGGGCGCCAGCGTGCACTCGGTCTCGGTGATCGCGGGCGGCGGTGGCGGTGGCGGTGCACAGCTGGTGCGCTGGACCGAGGTCATCCAGTGAAACAGCGTATAATGCCGGCTGCTTGCCGATTTCCAAAGGCGGAAAACACAGGAAAAATCCATGTTCGCGCTCGGTAAACGCAAGAAGACAAACAGCCTGACCGGTATCGTCACCGGCCCGGAGGGGATCGCCCTGGCACGCGTGCAGCCTGACAAAAGCGGGCAATTTGTGCTGGAGTCGTGCGAATTCACGGCGTTGCCGGACCAGAAGGACCCGAGCGACACCGGCCCCGGAAAGCTCATTAAAGTTCATGGCCTGGATAAACAGGCCTGTGCCACGATCCTGCCCGTCGGCGACTACAAGCTGCTCGCCATCGATGCGCCCGAGGTGCCGCCATCCGAATTGCGTGCCGCCATTCGCTGGCGCGTGCACGACATGATTGACTTCCACATCGACGACGCAGTAATAGATGTGTTTGACATACCGCCGACCGGTCCGACAGACAACCTGAAGAAACTCTACGTAGCCGTCGCCCGTTCAGCGGACGTGAAGCAGCATATCGACCAGCTTGAACAGGCGGGTGCCTGCCTGGAGATCATCGACATCCCGGAGCTGGCCATACGCAACATCGCGACCTGCCTGCCCGGGGATGAGCAGGGTATTGCCACACTCTACTTCGAGGCGGACCTGTGCCTGATGACCATCACCCATCAGTCCTGCCTCTACATCACCCGCACCCTGGACATCGGTTACCGTCAGCTGCTGGACACGTCAAGCGATACGAAACCGCTGCTGGATCGCCTCGCGCTCGAGATCCAGCGTTCGCTCGACTATTACGAACACCACTTTCACCAGCCCCCCGTCCGGCACCTGGATATCCTGCCGGTAGCGGAATCCCTGCCGGGCCTGGTCGACAACCTGCAGAACAGTCTCGGCGTGGCCACCCGCGTGATTGAACTGAACGACATCCTCGAGACCCGGCTTGCGCTCGACAACAAGACCGCGGCCCGGTGTGTCCTGGCCATCGGCGCGGCCTTGCGCCGGGATTTCCGCAGCCTCTAGACGTCTTCTTGCTGCTCCTCCCTGCCCAGCCAGGCCCGCAGCCTGCGCCGGGTGGCAATGCGCAGGTCATCGGCAATCAGGTAGAAACACGGGATGGCGATCAGCACCACGGCGGTGGCGAACAGCAGCCCGAAGCCGAGGCTCACGGCCATTGGTGACAGGAAGGCCGTCTGGCCGGTGGCGAAAAAGATCAGCGGCGAAATACCCAGGAAGGTGGTGATAGTGGTCAGCAGGATCGGCCGGGTGCGCACCCGGCCGGCCTCGACCAGGGCATCGATGCGGCCCAGTCCCTCGCGGCGCATGCGTTCGGCGAAGTTGATCAGGATCAGCGAGTCGTTAACCACGATACCGGTCAGTGCCAGAAACCCGATCATGGAAAGGAACTGCAGGTTGTAACCGAACAGGACATGCCCGAAGACCACGCCGATGAAACCGAAGGGGATGGCGAACATCACCACCAGGGGGTCCAGCAGCGAACGAAACAGGGTAGCCAGTATCAGGAAGATGATGGCCCCGGCGATCAGCAGGGCATCGCGCATCCCCTCGAAGGACTCGGAGGCCTCCTTCTTCTCGCCCAGAAACAGCAGGTCATAACCTGGGAGGCGCTGCTGGAGATCGCTGAATTCGGCGCGCACCTGCCCGGTCACCTCGAGCGCCGTGGTCACCTCGTCGTCCACATCGGCCGTCACCAGCCCGAGCCGCAGGGTATCGCGGCGACTGATGATATTCATGCCGCGTCCCGCCGCGATATCGGCCACATCACCCAGGTAGACCAGGCGCCCGTCATCCAGGGTGATCGGCAGGTTCTCCAGATCACTGTTCTGGCGGATGACCTCCGGGTAGATCACCCGCACCGGTATACGCTCATCACCGTAGGTGACATGCACCGCCTCGACGCCGAGAAATCCGGTTCGCACCGCGTCGGCAAGATCATTCTGCGTCAGGCCGAGCTCACGGCCGCGCGCATTCAGGCTGTACCGGTATTCCAGCTTGCCGGCCTCGAGATTCTGGCGCACGTCGTGCACCCCGGGCAGGCGCTTGAGATAGCTGACGATTTCACCGGCCTGGTCACGCAGGACATTCACATCCGGCCCGGTCACCCCGACCTCGATATCCGCACCGGCCGGGCCACCCTGCGGCCGCTGGATCGCCACCCGCTGAATGCCGGCGATGCCCTGAAACTGCTCGCGCAATTCCTTGATGATGTCCTCGGTCGGCCGACTACGGCTGCCCTCCCACCTGAACTTCAGGCTGACCACCGGGGTGATGAAGCGTTCGATGAAACCCTCGGGCCGCCGCTTCTGCAGGTCGACGACCAGTTGTATATAGTGACTCCCCAGCTGGAAACGGTTGAAGTCGACAAAGGTCACGCCCACATTGGTCAGCAGGGTAGCCAGTTCTTCCTCGTCCAGCGAACCCAGCACCACCTGCTCCATCCGGGTAGCAAGTTTTGCCGTATCCTCCAGGCTGTAGGTGTTGGGGGCCTCGGCATTGATGAAGAACTGGCCGATATCGACATCGTCGAACAGCTGGAACGGTATGCGTGTCAGTGCAAACACCAGGCTCACCGCCAGGATGCCGATGGCCAGCAGCGCCACGAAGTAGCGATTGCACAGCGACCAGCGCAGCAGCCCGGTATAGCGTTCCAGCAGCGCGACCCAGTCAACGCGGCTGTTGCGCCGCCTGTCCCTGTGCACATGCAGCAGTTCTGCGGCGTGCGAGGGCAGCACCCCGAATGCCTCCCATAGCGAGCCCAGCAGGGCCGCACTGACCACCACGGGAATTACCGCGATAAAGGCACCCATGGTGCCCTTGATCGCGAACATGGGCATGAAGGCCGCGACCGTTGTCATGGTGCTGGCGACGACCGGCCACAGGACTTCGCGCGCCCCGATGCGCGCTGCCTCCGCGGCCGGCTTGCCCAGCTCCATGTGCCGGTACATATTCTCGGTGACGATAATGGCATCGTCGACAATCAGGCCGAGTGCAATCAAAAAGGCGAACAACGACACCATGTTGATGCTGTAGCCCAGGTAATTGATGGCGGCGACGGCCACCAGGAAGGACACCGGTATGCCCATGGCGGTGATCAGGGCCACGCGGAAATTGAGAAACAGGTAAAGCGACAACAGCACCAGCACCAGTCCGACCAGGCCTGAGGACTTGACGGTGTTGAGACGTGTCCTGACATAAACCGACAGGTCGCTGAACAGGCCGACCTGGATACTGGCTGGCAGTTCGGACTTCAACCCCCCGGCAAAGGCGCGCACGGCATCCGACACATCGATGGTCGATGCATCCCGGGTCTTGGTCACCGTGAGGTTGACCGAGGGGGCACCGTTGAAACGCCCCAGGGTAACGGCCTCCTCCAGGCGCAGCTGGATCTCCGCCACCTCCCCGAGGACGAGCGTACCGCCCGAGGCGTTGCTGCGCACCGAGATACCCGCGATCTGTTCCGGTTCCGGTGCCACACCCCTGCCGCGCAGCAGGATGTCGCCCTCCTGCGCCTTCAGGGAACCACCCGGCAGGTCGCGCAGGTTGTTACGCACCGCCGCCATGACCTGTCCCAGCGACACCTTGCGTGCCGCCAGCTGGTAGGGGTCGACCTCGACCCAGATCTCCCACTCCCGGTCACCGGCCACGCCCACAGTGGCGACACCTGGCAGCTGCAACATGCGTTGCTTGATGCTCTCGGCACGGTCATAGAGATAACCCCGCGCCACATCCCCGTAGAGGGTCATGCTGATCACCGGAAAGCGCGTTTTCATGCGGATGAGTTCGGGCTCTTCGGCCTCATCCGGCAGGTCGGTGATCTGGTCCAGTGCAGTCTGTGCATCGCGCATGAACTGGTCGACATCGGTGCCCGGTTTGAGCTTGATAATGGTCGTCGACATCCCCTCGTTGCTGGTCGATGTCATCACGTCGATATCCGCCATGCCGTCGAATTCCTCCTCGACCGGCAGGGTGACCTGGCTCTCGACCTCCTCCGGCGAGGCGCCCTCGAACTCGACACTGATACTGACCGAATCGAGCTCCACAACCGGAAACATCTCCTGCGGCATGTCCCGCCAGGAAAGTACCCCGAGAATCAGGACGATCCCGAGCAGCAGGTTGGTCACCAGGGGATTGGCGATCGAGAAGCGGATCAGTGACATGGAACTGGGACGGTCCGGGGCCTATTGCCCGCCGAGGATGCGCGCCGGCTGACCGTCGGTGTATGCCGCCACACCGCTCACCACTACCTGATCGCCGACTGCCAGCCCGCTGCGAATCACCTGCAGATCACCGACCCGGGGTCCGGCCTCCACCTCGATCCGTGACAGTACCCCATCGACCAGCCGGAAAACGTAGGCCCGGCCCTCGTCCCGCAACAACGCCGTCAGGGGCACGGCGATTACGTCCTCCAGTGGATGCAGGGGCAACTCTACGCGCGCCAGCATGCCGGGCCGGATCCCGTCGCCGGGCACGCGCACGCGCAGGGCGTGGGTAAAGGTCTCCGGATCGGGATCCAGCTGCAGCCCGATAATGCGACCCCCAAGTTGAAGGTCCCCGACACTGACGCTTAGCTGCTGTCCCGGCACCAGGGCCTGTGCCAGTTCACCACGCACCTCGACATAAAGATCGAGCTCGGTGGTGTCGATCAGTTCGACGACCGGCTGGCTCGGCGTCACATAATCACCGACCTGTACCTGGACGGCATTCACGGCACCGGTGAACGGGGTCTGCAGGCTGGTACGCGCCAGGTCGCGTGCCGCCCGGTTGCGCGCTGCCTCCAGCATTCCCAGCCGCGATTCCGCCGTAGCGGTGCTGGCCCTGAGCTGCGCCACATCCGATTCCAGTTGCAATTGCTTGATTCGGGCCTCGTCAAGGCGCGACTGCGAGATCAGCGAGTCCTTGCCGAGTTTCTCCAGGCGTGCGACCTCGGCCTTCTGCAAGGCGCGATTGCGCCTGGCCAGCGCGAGCAGCTCCCGGTCACGGCGGATATTGCCGGCCTCGAGCTCGAGTTGCGCCGCGGCACTGGCCAAGGCATCTCGGTAGTCATCCGCCGCCATCACCAGCAGCACGGCACCCGCCTCGACCCGTTGGCCGGGCTCGACCTGACGCTCGCTGAGCTGTCCACTGAGCTCGAAGTGCAGCGCGGTCTTGCGCTTCGGCTCGAGACGCCCGCTCACGGTCTCCTGCGGCAGCAACCTGTGGGTAGCCACTGGAGTCACGAGGACGTTCGAAACCGCCGCCTCCACCAGCTCGGGCGTGCGATCCGGGCGCGTCAGGATCAGCAGCAACACGCTCAGGGTCACCAGTGCAATCACCACCAGGTAACGCAAATGCCTGCCCTTATGTCTTGGATTCAGTGATAACACATTGATTACGAAATATTTGAATATAAAGCCATTCTATGCGATTTTACTCCACGCCTGCCAGCCGCCGCCGCGGCCGGCCGGGCATCGGAAACACCGGGATCACCCGCAACCGGACACGCTGACATTCTGCCACTCTCCCGGACCCTGAAATGAGCTATCGCATTCCCCTGCTGCTAAGCGCGAGCCTGCTACTGTCGCCCGGCGCGACCCACGCCGGCGTCTCGCCCTGGGCATGCGATACCAGCGGGAACGATCACTGGGATTGCCTGGCCAGGCAGCAGCCTGGAGCAAATCAGTTGGCAGCCGCCGAAACCCCTGAGACATTGGACCCGGCGGTCACGGCCGGGGACGGTCCCGGGCCGGCAGACGTGACGCCTGCCGTAACCGCCCGGACGGGTCAACAGCCCCCCGATGCATTCGATGAGCGCTGGCGGCGCTGCCCACCGCCCGCCGAGCCGCGCTTCGCGGCCCCGCAAACGGCCGACGGTGATGACCGCATCCGGCTCTCGGCCGACACGGCGGAATCGAGCGGCGCGGATATCCATACCCTGCAGGGCAATGCCGTGGTCAACTACGGGGACCAGCAACTGCAGGCCGACGGCCTCGTCTACGACCGCAACCTGGGCGCAGTCGATGCCGAGGGCAACGTGCGCTATCGCAGTCCGGGCCTTTACGTCAACAGCGAGCGGGCACGCCTGTTCCCGGGCGAGGACCGCGGCAGCCTGCACGCCATTGACTATGTACTGCCCGAATCACATGGCCGGGGCAGCGCCAGCGTCGCCCACCTGGAAGACCGCCAGCACCAGCGTCTCGAACAGGCCAGCTATACCACCTGCGCACCCGGTAACAGCGACTGGGTGCTTGCCGCTGACGACGTGCAGCTTGACCAGGCAAGCGGTACCGGCGTCGCACGCGCTGCGAAACTGCGTCTCAAGGGGGTGCCGGTACTGTATACACCCTACATCAGCTTCCCGATCGACGACCGACGCAAGTCCGGACTGCTGGTACCGCGCTTCGGCCAGTCGGGCGAAACCGGCATCGACCTGAGTGTGCCCTACTACTGGAACATCGCACCCCACCGCGATGCCACCCTGGTACCGCGTTATATGAGTGACCGCGGCCTGATGCTGGGGACAGAAATCCGCTATCTCAACCGGCGCAGCCGCGGGACACTGAACCTGGAGTACCTGCCGTCGGACGATCTGTTCGGCAATGACCGGCATGCCGTATCGCTGCAGCACAACTGGGATCCGGCGGCACGCCTGCGCACCCGGCTCATCGTCAAGGACGTCTCGGACACCGATTATTTCGAGGACCTCGGCACCGGCCTGGTCCAGTCCAGCGCCACCCACCTGGAACGCAGTGCACTGGCCACCTACAACGGGGACGCGTGGACACTCCAGGCGCGCCTGCAGGATTACCAGACTATCGACCCCCGGATTGCCGAGTCCAGCAAGCCCTACCGGCGCCTGCCTCAGATACGTTTCAGGGCCACACCGCCGCAGCGTTTCCACGGCCTGCAGTTCGCGCTGGACTCTGAATTCACCGAGTTCGACCAGGATGCCCGCGTCAGCGGTGCGCGTCTCGACATCCTGCCCCGCGTCAGCCTGCCGCTCAACCGGGCCGCCTGGTTTATGGAACCCGCGCTCAGCCTGCGTCACACCGTGTACCGGCTGGACGATGTCAGCCCGGGCGACCCGGACGCCCCCGAGCGCACCACCCCGGTGTTCAGCCTGGATGCCGGCACCTTCCTCGACCGTGAATTCAACTGGAAGGACAGCGCCTATGCGCAGACACTGGAACCGCGACTGTTCTATCTCTATGTGCCGAACCGGGACCAGGACGGCATCCCGGTATTCGACACTGGTGAATACGACTTCAATATCTGGCAGCTGTTCCAGGAGAACCGTTTCAGCGGACCGGACCGCATGGGCGATGCCAATCAGCTCGCCCTGACCCTGACCACGCGGATACTCGATCCGGCCACCGGTATACAGAAATTCAGCGCCAGCCTGGGGGAACTGTTCTACTTCCGCGACCGCGAGGTCACCCTGCCCGGCCAGGACGTGGAGACCACCAGCCGCTCCGACGTCATCGGCGAACTCGGCCTGGAGCTGAACTCCGGCTGGAACGCCGGTGCCGGCATCATCTGGGACCCGCACGAACGCACGACCCGACGCAGTGACTTCCGGGTCCAGTATCGGGCCGGCAAGCGCCAGCTGGTCAACCTGTCCTACCGCTTCCGCGATGAAACCCTGGAGCAGACGGACTTCTCCGTGCTCTGGCCACTGGGACGCAGCTGGCATGCCATCGGCCGCTGGAACTATGCCCTGGACAGCCGCGAGACCCTGGAGGCAATCGGCGGTTTCGGCTACGAGAGCTGCTGCTGGGCCGCCCAGCTCGTCGGCCGCAGTTATGTCAATGACGAGGACGGCGACCGCAATACCGGGGTCTACCTGCAGATCGAACTCAAGGGACTTACCAGCAGCGGCCGCCAGGTCGATCAGCTGCTTGAACGTGGTATCCTAGGTTACCAATCGGTTTACTGACGGAAATCAGGCATGAAATCCCTAACCCAGCTGATCGGCGTGGCCCTGGCCCTGCTGCCACTGACCGGTATCACCCAAACAGAAAACAGTGCCCCCTCCGAACCCGAGCTGCTCAACCGCATCGTTGCGGTGGTCAATGACGACATCATTACCAGCAGCGAACTGGACCACGAGATGGTGTCGATCTCTGCAGAACTGCAAAAGAAGGACACCCAGCTGCCGCCGCGCGCCATCCTGGAAAAACAGGTGCTGGAACGGCTGATCGTCAAACAGCTGCAACTGCAGCTTGCGGAAACCAGCGGTATCCGCATCGACGACACCGCACTGAATAGCAAGCTGCAGGAACTGGCCAGTGCAAACGGCGTCACCCTGACCCAGTTTCGTGACGTACTCGAACGTGATGGCTACGACTATGCCGGGTTCCGCGAGGACCTGCGCCAGGAACTGGCCATCAACCAGCTGCGCCGGCAAATGGTGGGCAGCCGCTTGAATGTCAGCGACCAGGAGGTCGACAATCTGCTTGCCAACCTGGAAGCCAGCGGCCAGGGAGATGCCCAGTACCATCTTGCGCATATCCTTATTGCCGTTCCCGAGGCCGCCAGTTCGGAGCAGATCCAGGCGGCGGAACAGCGTGCCGGGCAGGTGCTTGCCAGTCTCGCCGCCGGGGCCGACTTTTCCCGTACGGCCATCGCGGAGTCCGATGGCCAGACGGCACTCGACGGGGGCGATATCGGCTGGCGCAGCCTGGGCCAGATGCCGACCCTGTTCGTCGAACCGCTCAAGTCACTGCGGCCCGGTGACGTATCGGAGCTGATCCGCAGCCCCAGCGGCTTTCATATCATCAAGCTGGTCGAGCAGCGCGGCGGCGAACGCTATGTGGTCAAGCAGACCCGGGTACGCCACATCCTGCTCAAGCCGGATGCCCTGCATTCGGACGAGGAAACCAGCATACGCCTGCAACAACTCGAACAACGCATCCGTGGCGGCGAGGACTTCGCGGCCCTGGCCAAGGCGAATTCCCAGGACACCCTGTCGGCTGCCAAGGGCGGCGACCTCGGCTGGGTCAACCCGGGTGACCTGGTCCCGGTGTTCGAGGAAACCATGGACAAACTGCAACCCGGCGAGCTCAGCCAGGCCTTCGAGTCCCAGTTCGGCTGGCACATCCTCGAGGTCATGGAACGCCGAGATTATGACAGCACCGAGGAATACAAACGCTCCAGGGCCCGCCAGCTGATACGCTCACGCAAGAGCGACGAGCAGCTGCTGCTCTGGCTGCGACGCCTGCGCGACGAATCCTACGTCGAGTACCGGCTCGACACCTGACCCCCCACTTGTCTGAACCGACCCTCCGCATCGCGCTGACGCCGGGCGAACCGGCCGGTATCGGCCCCGATCTGTGCCTGCAACTGGCGCAGCAGGCCCACGCCGTCGAACTGGTCGTCATCGGCGACCCCGCCCTGCTGGCGGCACGCGCCGCCACCCTGCAACTACCGTTTCGCTACCGGCTGTTCGACCCGGCTACGGAAGCGCGCGGCACCGCCACGGGTGAGCTCTGCATCCTGCCGGTTGACCTGCAGACCGCAGTGGCCTGCGGCCAGCCGGACCCGGCCAATGCCCGCTACCTGCTGGAGACCCTGGACCGGGCCGTCGAGGGCTGTCGCAGCGGGCTGTTCGCCGGCCTGGTCACCGGGCCGCTCAACAAGGCCGTGATCAACGCGGCCGGCATCCCCTTCAGCGGCCACACCGAGTACCTGGCCGCGGCCACCGGCACGCGTGACGTGGTCATGCTACTGGCCGCACCGGGTCTGCGGGTGGCACTGGCCACCACCCACGTCCCCCTGTCCCGGGTCAGTGAACTGATTACCCGCAAACGGCTGGAACGGGTGCTGCGGGTCCTGCACGCCGGGCTGATGAATGACTTCGGCATTGCCCGGCCGCGCATCAGCGTGTGCGGCCTCAACCCGCATGCCGGCGAGGACGGCCACCTGGGCCGCGAGGAGATCGATACCATTATCCCGGTCCTGCAGGACCTGCAGGCGCAGGGCATGGATCTCGACGGGCCGCTAGCGGCCGACACCGTGTTCACCCCCCGGCACCTGGAAAAGACGGATGCCGTGCTGGCCATGTACCACGACCAGGGCCTGCCGGTCTTGAAGCACACGGGCTTCGGCCGCGCGGTGAACATCACCCTGGGGCTGCCGATCGTGCGTACCTCGGTCGATCACGGCACGGCCTTCGACCTTGCCGGCACCGGGCAGGCCGATACCGGCAGCCTGCAGGCGGCCATCGGGGCAGCCATCGAGATCGCCGGACATCGTTCCAGGGCCTGAAACAATCTATTCACCGCGGAGACGCGAAGAACGCAGAGAAGCAAAATTTCTACAGGCTAAAACCATTCACCGCAAAGGCACAAAGATCGCAAAGAAAATATTATTGCAACAACACCGAAACAAAAATGACCATTATCCAGACCACTGGAATAACCGGGGTTTGTTGTTAGCAAGAATTAGTCTTGACTTTGCGTCCTTTCGGTAACTGCTCCCTGCGTTACTCTACCTCCTGCATCCATGCAGTCGTGCGCCTTTGCGGTGATAATTTATTTATGGATTTTCTCTGCGTTCTCTGCGTCTCGGCGGTGAATTATTGTTTTCTGACACCGCGTTTCCTGCCTCTCTGCAGCTGCACGGGCGCATCGCTCTTGCGCATCCCTGCGCCCGCGATGTACCTACATCCCTGTAGGCAAAAAAGCCCCCGCCGAAGCGGGGGCTGTTGGCTCGAAGTCGAGTCAGGGTTTCAACCCAATCCTATTCTTCCGGATCTTCTGCGGTTACCGGGAAGTTGACCAGGCCGTGGGTCTCGAAGAGATCCGCGATCCTGCCCTCACCGTGGCAGACGGTGCACTGCCTGTCCACGTAGGACGGATCATAGGGGTTCGTCGTTTCTGGCTCGAAGGTCCCACCCATTAGCAGCATGTGGTTAGCAGCGGCAATCTCGGCCCTGACATCGGCCTGGGTGTCATCATCGGCCGGGTAGTTGGCCGGATCGCCATCTACATCGCTACCGTGACAGCCGCCACAGGCCACCTCGTTGGGATCGCGCCAGACCGGGACTTCTGCCGCTGCATTGGTGTGGCAGGTGCGGCAGTTGTTGGCCGGCCGCGGGAAATGCACCCACGACCAATTCCTGGGCAGGCCGGTGGCCCTGTCAGTGTTCAGGTCGCCGGTGAAGCTGGCGGAATGCACGGCATGCACCCGGTTACCGATGTAATCGGCATATCCATCGGGCCTCAAGTCATGGCAGCCCAGGCAACCATCGGTATCGAAGGGCTGGTTATGAGAGAATGGCCCTGCTACGTGCATGGCGGTGTCGCCATGGCAATTCTTGCAGGCATCACCCGAGACTTTGGGTTCTTCCTCGGCGGTCGCGACCTGGAAGGTAATGACGCCGGAAGAGGCAGTATGATAATCCACATCATCAAAGTCGCCGTAATCCTCGCCTTCGAAGCGGACCATGTAGGTGCCCGGCTGCAGGTCGCCGATGTTGTCCATCAACTGGTACTTGTAGCCATCGGCATCCGTCGCCACCTGGGGATCATCAACGGGCGGTAGACCTTCGACAAGGAACAGGCTGCGGCCCTGAGCGTTACCGCCGTCGGTGGTCGAACCGGTGGTCAGCACGGGAACGGCGTTGGCGCGCGGCCCGTAGACATAGAGATTCGCCGTTGACAGGTTGCCATCAGCAATACCTTCCGCGTCCTGGTTAGCCGTGTAATTCACCGGATTGTCACCCGCCAGGGTCACGGTCACCAGCGGTGTTTCACCCGCCTCGTAGTAGCTTTCATTGGCGGGCGGGGTCATGGTAATGGTGACCTCGTACTCGGGAACGTCTTTCGCCATCCTGATATCGGGATTCAGATCAGGATCGTGCTTGTCCGCGACAGCAGCGAATTTGCCCGGGCCGTGGCAGTCATCACAAAGCAGGTCATCAGCAAAATCCCCCCCGGTGTGATTTTCACCTGTCGCAAAGTTCACATCATCATGGCAGGAACCACAGTTGGCGCGGGTCACGATTTCAGTGTGAAGACTCGCGTCGGGGGCATCCTCCGTGTGGCACTTGGTGCAGGTGTAGATTTCCTGCGGGTAGGTCATGTGGGAAAAGTCTTCTCCACCTCTCAGTCTGTCGAAGACCCCACCCTTGTGGATCCTGTGAATCATGAACGCAAGGTCTCCCTCGCCCCCGTTATCTCTATCTGTTGTCATATAGTTGATATTGTGACAGTTGTTACAGGTCTTGACCGTGGTATAGCCGCCACCATGACCCACGTTGCCGATCCGGGCGCCGTGACAGGACTCACAGGCCTCCGTAGCGACCATATCGGCGCCGGAGGAAGCAAGCTCGGTACCGGGATCAGCCTGGTAGAAGTCGTAATTGGCATTGACAGGGTTGGCGAACACGACATAAATATCATCGGTACGCCTGGCGTCACATGTGTCATTTTTATCGACGTCAACACATTCCCTCCAGCGGGCGCGGACGGTCACCCTGTGGACATTGTCGGATGCCGGGAGGGTATTTCCGAATTCATAGGTGTATTCACCGGTTAACGCGTCGACCAGTGTCAATGTGCCGTCAAGACGAGTATCGACTGCAGGGGTGCCGCGCTCGTAGAGTACCCGGTCCCAAGACTGGCCGCCGGTGTCGGTCCCGTCGTCATTGGAGATCAGCTCCGCCACGTAGAACCGGAACTCGTAGGCGTCCTCGAAGACATTGATGCCCTTGTTGGCCAGGGTACCGTCGGTGAGGAAGAAATGGGCTGAGACGACACCGGTCGCGGCATCGTAAGCAACGGTGTTACTCAAGTCGAGCTGTGGATTGAGAGCGACAATTTCCTCATGCAGGCCGAGGTCAAACAGCGTTTGGGCATCAAGTGCGCCACCTGTGCCATCTGCGCCATCTGCGCCATCTGCGCCATCTGCGCCATCGACACCATCGACACCATCGACACCATCGACACCGGGGCTGCCGTCATCGCCGCATCCCCCCAGTGCCAGAACTGCAATCAAGAGCCCTGGTAACAGGGTTTTGAACCAGAATTGCGCTTTTGTTTGCATCTCAGCTCCTCACCTTGTGTTATCTCGTGTTCTGATAGTGGGTTAAGCGAATTATTTGGAGATCCAAACTGACACTCCCCCGGACCTAACCCCCCGACAACCGCATACGCAGAATCCCTGCAACGATCAGTTTACTGAATTAAGAGTTTCTCCCCTGCACTGAGGTGTATTCATACTACGCATGCTGCTTGATTGAGTTGATTTGGATCAACAAGATGTGACTATCTTTCTAAATATTTTGAATGCATTAATATGTCAATCGGCTGTGATGTGGTTCCTGCTGAGTGGCTACACAGACCAAACGATTTGAAAGGGGATGTTACCCCCCCCAGACCAGCATATGCCACATGATATTGTGGCTCATACCAGATGCCTGAGCTGGCTGTAACGATCGGGTCTGAGCCTGCCTGGCATGAATTGTGTTTTAACTTTATGTTCTTTGCGCCTTTGCGGTGAGAAGTTTGTTGTGGGTAATCTCCGCGCGCTCGGCATCTATGTGGTTAATTTTAAAGCTATTTATTAAAAACCATGGCTCACACCCCGCGCAAACGCTTCGGCCAGCACTTCCTGCATGATCCGGCGATCATCAATCGCATTGTCTCCGCCATCAACCCGCAGCCGTCCGACACCCTGGTGGAAATCGGCCCCGGCCAGGGGGCGATCACCCTGCCGCTGCTGCGTGCTGCGGGTCGCCTGCACGTGGTTGAACTCGACCGCGACCTGGTCGGCCCGCTGGCGGCGCTGTGCCGCGAGGCGGGCGAACTCACAGTGCACAACGCCGATGCCCTGCGCGTGGACTTTTGCACACTGACCACGGCAAGCGCCTTGCGCGTGGTCGGCAACCTGCCCTACAACATCTCGACGCCGCTGCTGTTTCACCTGCTGGCGCAATCGCACTGCATTGCCGATATGCATTTCATGCTGCAAAAGGAGGTCGTGGACCGGCTCGCCGCGATACCGGGCAGCGGCCAGTACGGACGCCTGTCCGTCATGGTCCAGTACCGCTGCGCCGTCACCCCGCTGTTCACCATCGGCGCCGGGGCCTTCCAGCCACCGCCGCGGGTGGAATCCGCCTTCGTGCGGCTACTGCCGTTTGCCGAACCGCCGGTATTGGTCCACGACGAGGGCCTGCTGGCCACGGTCGTGCAGCAGGCCTTTGCCCAGCGCCGCAAGACCCTGCGCAATGCACTCAAGGGACTGTTCGAGGAACACGAGATACGCGGGCTGGGGATCGATCCCTCGGCCCGTGCCGAGGTACTCGGCATCGGGGAGTTCGCCGCCCTCGCCAACTTCGCGGCGAAACGACGCGAATAGAAACAGCGACCGTCTTACCAGGGGTAACGCAGGGACAGGAAGATATCCGAAAGACGGTCCAGGTCGCGCTGTTTGGCGCCGCTGTTCAGAAAACTGGCCTCCACCTCGGATGGCGGTGTCAACGAGACCTGCAGGCGGGCGCCCGTGGCACCGATATCGGTGGCGACCAGACCCTGGCCGGAGCCGGTTGGCCGGGCGAACGCGGTATCTTCACCGGCATTCACAGCCGTCGTCATCAATGCGCCCAGCGCCACTGCCGCGACCAGCAGCAACAGGGGGTCGGGTTTCCTGTAGTGGTGGTGTCCATTCATCATGGCGGTCTCTCCCTTGTCTCCCGGTCCATGGTGCCGTCACGGCCGTACCGGACCTGTTTATGGAGTTGACTTCATGATGGCGGATCAGCGCCAAAAGTTCTGGTAACCCGGTCACATACAGGGCACAAGCGCTGGCGGGACAAACCCGGGGCTGAACTGCCAGCACCAGGGAAATAATTACAGTCTACTGATTTACCTGGTTTTTTAGCCGGCCGTGTCCTTGTAGTTGGCATCGACCCAGCATCGCGGCAACGCCTCACCCGATGGAAAGCTCAGCGCGGACTTCTTGAAGGACGCCGGGTCCTGTAACTCTTCACCGGCATGGTAACGTCCGGACAACTCATCGCGGCATG
>CAMYJZ010000022.1:0-23842 GCA_947258845.1 uncultured Ectothiorhodospiraceae bacterium
AAACCCCGGCCGGTGCTGAAGCGTCGGCTGAGGAAACCCCGGCCAGTGCTGAAGCGTCGGCTGAGGAAACCCCGGCAAATCCCGAATAATCCACAGGACTCGATCATAGAAGGTGTAAACAATGGCTCGTTATTTTCGTCGTCGCAAGTTTTGCAAGTTCACCGCAGAAGGCATCAAGGAGATTGATTACAAGGATATCAATCTGCTCAGGCAGTACATCACCGAGACCGGCAAGATCGTACCCAGCCGCATCACGGGGACCAAGGCCCGCTACCAGCGCCAGCTGTCCACGGCCATCAAGCGGGCGCGCTACCTGGCCCTGCTGCCTTACTGCGATTCGCATTGATTGACTGAACAGGCACAGCCTTACTGATTGACTGTGTCCTGAGCGGGATGCAGACCACATGAAGGCACTGGCCGGTTTTATTGTCAGCGGACGCTTCCAGGCGATCCTGGTCGCGGCCCTGAGCGGGGTGCTGGCGTTTTTGCTGCCACCCTTTACGACCCTGGCGCATTACCTGGGTGCGGCGGTGATTGCCCTGGTGACCCTGCGGATCGGCACCAGCCAGGGTTTGCAGGTACTGATCGTTGCAACGCTGCTGACCGTGCTGTTCTACCTGGCAGCGGGTACCCAGGCGGCCACTGTGGCAGTGACGGTGTTGCTGTTGTGGTTGCCGTGCTGGCTGGTCAGCGCGGTATTGAGGCAGACGGTGAGCCTGGCCAGCGCCACGCTCGCGGCTGCCGGGCTGGGCATCATCGCGCTGATGCTGGTCTACGGGATGGCCGGTGATCCGGCGCCCTGGTGGCTGGAGCGCCTGCAGTCGTTCGAGGCCGAGCTTGACGCGACCGGGCTGTTCCCGCAGGGGATCCAGTCCCGGGAACTGCTCGCCGACCTGTCCCGGCTGCTGACCGGGGTGGTGCTGGCATCACTGGTGCTCAGCACCCTGTGCAGTGTATTGCTGGGGCGCTGGTGGCAGGCGCTGCTGGTCAACCCGGGCGGTCTGCGCAGCGAGTTCATCGGTCTGCGGCTGGGCCGGGGGGCCGGGCTGCTGACACTGGTACTGATGCTCGCTGCCCAGTTTACCCAGGGCGTGGCGAGCGACATGGCGGCGCAGTCAGTCATGGTGTTGCTGGTGCCGTACCTGCTTGTCGGCCTGGCCGTGGTGCATGGCGTGGTCATGAAAACCGGGCGTGGCAGTGGCTGGTTGATTGCGGTCTACATCATGCTCGCGATATTGCCGCAAGCCGCGTTGATGCTGGCCGGTATTGGTTTAATGGATACCTGGATTGATTTTCGCCGACGCCTGGGTGGGGCCGGCAGCAAACCGGGCAAATAACTCACAGAGATTAGCAAGAGGTTGTTACGATGGAAGTCATTCTGCTAGAGAAAATCGAAAACCTGGGTGGCCTGGGCGACCGTGTCAACGTGAAACCCGGTTATGGCCGTAATTACCTTATCCCCAAGGGCAAGGCCGCACCCGCCACGGCAGAAAACATTGCCGAGTTCGAGGCCCGCAGGGCCGAACTCGAGAAGCAGGCGGGCGAGGCACTGGCTGCAGCCGAGGCGCGCCGTGAGCAGCTCGCCGACAGGACCATCACCATCAAGTCCAGGGTCGGTGAGGAGGGCAAGCTGTTCGGTTCCATCGGTACCGCGGATATCGCGCACGCCATCGGCGAGGCCGGGGTGGAAGTGGAACGCCATGAAATCCGCTTGCCCACGGGCGCCTACCGCCAGGTCGGCGAATACAATGTCGAGATCCACCTGCACACCGATATCAACACGGTCATCAAACTGCTAATTGAAGCGGAATAGTAAATTCGGTCTCAGGAGTTCGTTGCAAACCGTTGTTAATGAGAAGCCAGCGGGCCGTCGGGTATGACGGCCCGTTTTTATTTGCAGCAAACAATAATGCCACGCACACAACCGGTAGTCATTACAAGATTCTCTTTAGCGTCGCTTTGTGCTATTTATTTCCTGAACTTCCCGCGGCGACTGCACGGTCCTAGGAACCAGGCACCCACACATGGCTGAAACCCTTCGTTCTGCTGAAACGATTCATGCAGAAACCGACGCACTCAAGGTGCCGCCGCATTCGCTGCAGGCGGAACAGGCCGTGCTGGGTGGCCTGATGCTGGACAACACCGCCTGGGACAAGGTGGCCGACCACGTCACCGAAGAGGACTTCTATCGCCGCAACCACCGGCTGATCTTCCGCGCCATCACGCAGCTGGCCGACAGGAACAGCCCCTTCGATGCCGTCACGCTTTCGGAATGGCTGGAACAGAACCAGTTGCTGGAGGAGGCCGGGGGGCTGACGACGCTCGGTGCGCTGGTACAGAACACGCCGACAGCGGCCAATATCCAGGCCTATGCGGATATCGTGCGGGAGCATTCGGTATTGCGCCAGCTGATCTCAGTCGGCAACGAAATCGCCGGCAGTGCCTTCGTGACCGAGGGTCGTCCCTCAGGTGAACTGCTGGCCAGCGCGGAGCAGAAGGTCTTCGATATCGCCGAGCAAGGCAAGCGCGGCAAGCGTGGCTTCAAAAGTATCCATACCCTGCTGGGCGCCGCGGTCGATCGCATCGACCAGCTGTTCCAGCAGGATGATCCCATCACCGGCGTACCCAGCGGGTTCACCGATCTCGATGCCAAGACGGCCGGCCTGCAGCCTTCAGACCTGATTATCGTGGCCGGCCGGCCCTCGATGGGCAAGACCACGCTGGCGATGAACTTCGCCGAGAACGCGGCCATCCGCCACCAGATCCCGGTTGCCATCTTCAGTATGGAAATGCCGGGGGAACAGCTGGCCCTGCGCATGATGTCCTCACTGGGTCATATCGATCAGCACAAGATCCGTACCGGCCGGCTGGAGGACGACGACTGGCCGCGCCTGACTTCCGCTGTCAGCCTGCTGGATACGGCGCCACTGTTCATCGATGACACACCGGCGCTCAGCCCGACCGAGATGCGTGCGCGCGCCCGGCGGCTCAAGCGCGAGCACAACATCGGCATGATCATTATCGACTACCTGCAGCTGATGCAGGTGGCCAACTCGCGCGAGAACCGTGCCACCGAGATCTCCGAGATCTCCCGCAACCTGAAGGCACTGGCCAAGGAACTCAATGTCCCGGTGATCGCTCTGTCGCAGTTGAACCGTGGTCTGGAACAGCGCACCGACAAGCGCCCGGTGATGTCGGACCTGCGTGAATCGGGCGCCATCGAGCAGGACGCCGACGTGATCGTCTTTATCTACCGCGACGAGGTCTATAACGAGGACTCCCCGCAAAAGGGGCTTGCCGAGGTCATTATCGGCAAGCAGCGTAACGGCCCCATCGGCACCTGCCACCTGACATTCCGTGGCCAGTTCACCCGTTTCGAGAATTACGCCCAGGACAACTACCCCGGCGGGGGCTTTGAATGACGCGACCCGCGCGGGCGCGTATCGACCTGGCGGCCCTGCAGCACAACTTCCACTGCGTTGAACAGGCGGCACCCGGAAGCCGGGTGATGGCCATCGTCAAGGCCAATGGCTACGGTCATGGCCTGGTCGATGTGGCACGTGCCCTGCCGGCGGCCGATGCCTTCGGGGTTGCGACCCTGGATGAGGCAATCTCCCTGCGGGAGGCCGGGTTCGACCGCCGCATCGTGCTGCTTGAAGGGTTTTTCGGGGTCGATGATCTCCCCCTGGTCGGTGGCTATCGCCTGGACGTGGTGCTGCACCACGCCAGCCAGATCGAACTACTTGAAAAGCTGCCGCCGGGCCGGGCGCTGGATGTCTGGCTCAAGATCGACACCGGGATGAACCGGCTCGGCTTCGCACCCCCGGACGTTCCCGCTGCGATCGATCGCCTCGCCCGGCTCGGCGGCATCGGCAGCCTGCGCCTGATGTCCCATCTTGCCTGTGCCGACGATCCGGACAGGGACTACACCAGCCGCCAGCTGGAGCACTTTACAGAGGCCACCCGGGGCCTGCAGGGCGAACGCTCCCTGGCCAACTCGGCGGGGCTGCTGGCCTGGCCCGGCACCAGGATGGACTGGGTGCGTCCCGGGATCATGCTCTACGGTGGCTCGCCACTGCTCGACAAGACGGCGGCTGAACTGGGCCTGTGGCCGGTGATGACGCTGGCTACCCGCCTGATCGCCGTCAATCGGCATCAGGCCGGCGATGCCGTTGGCTACGGTGGCGAGTGGGTGTGTCCGGAGGCCATGAACGTGGGTGTTGCGGCCATCGGCTACGGCGACGGTTACCCCCGCCATGCCCCCGGCGGTATGCCGGTGCTGGTTAACGGGGAACGCGCGCCAATAATCGGGCGCGTCTCCATGGACATGATCTGCATTGACCTGCGCTCGCAGCCGGATGCCCGTATCGGTGACGAGGTCGTGCTCTGGGGTGAAGGCCTGCCGGTTGATGAAGTGGCCGCGCAGGCCGGTACCATTGCCTACGAAATCCTCTGCAGTGTCAATAACCGCGTGTATTTCGATTACACGGAATAAGTCCTGAAGCTCGCGGGTGTCGCATCCAGCCGGCTCGCGTGTGCTGCAGCGCTCAGGCTGCATTTCATTTATTCACCATATACCGAGATGCCAACTTGCCAACCTGCCATCGAAGTGATGGCCTGCAATTGCAGGCTAGTACTATTTGGCTAGTACATCTGTCTCACTTGTTTGTGGTTTGAACACTGCCAGTCTCTGATCCTGAGGCTCGTGCAGCTCACTGCAAACTGCACATCCCGCCAGGGTACCTCGTTACTGATTGCAGATGATATGAGCCCCACAGTGTACGCGCAGGCGCCCGGGCACGCTGTTCCAGTCAGGGGACTGTCCGCTGATGGAGGTGCAGCAGAGGTTTTGACCCGATGCGCCGGGGGCGGTTAAACAGGCAAACAAATACCAGGAGGTGCGTAATGGGTGAAGTCGTACAGAGCATACAGAATGTACCCAACAAGAATGTCGAAATTATCGTACATGTCGATGAGTCGCTTGATGAGCTGCAACGTGACGAACTGGTCACCCGACTTCAGGAGGAGGCCATCAATTCAGCTGAGTTCTGCCCCTTGCGTTACCATCTCATGCTGGTCAACTACGACAGGGGAATACTGACATCACAGGATGTGCTGGGCCGGGTCATGTCAAACAACATCAATGCGAAACTGATCGGCCCTGTTTAATGCAGGCTTCTCAGAAGCCGTCGGGATGGACAGGATCCCGGCGGCTTTTTTGTGTCTGCTGTCCAGATTGCTTGCCGCTACGGGGTGTTGACTGGTTTTGATCTCGACGTATCCGGGCGTATACACTTCTGCCAGCGAAGCCACGAGATAAGCCCATGCCCAAAGCCAAGACGGTTTATACCTGCAGCGATTGCGGGGCCCGGTCAGCCCAGTGGGCCGGCCGCTGTACCGACTGCGGCGCCTGGAACACGCTGGTCGAAATAGTCGCGGTGGCAGCCGCAGGCCCCGGGCGTTTTGCCGGCTATAGCGGTGAATCTGCCGCCACCGTGACCCCGCTTGCGGCCGTGCAGCCGGGTGCCCACACGCGCAGCAGCGTCGGACTGCAGGAGCTTGACCGGGTCCTCGGCGGTGGCCTGGTGACCGGCTCCGTGGTGCTGATCGGCGGTGATCCGGGCATCGGCAAGTCGACCCTGCTGCTGCAGGTCCTGGCCACGCTCTCCCGCGGCATGGCAACGCTGTATGTCACGGGCGAGGAATCACCTGAACAGATCTCGCTGCGGGCGGAGCGCATCGGGCTCGACGGGGGCGACCTGCGCCTGATGTCGGAGACCTCGGTGGAGCGCATCATCGAGACCGCCCGCCGGGAGAACCCCCGGGTGATGGTGCTGGACTCCATCCAGACACTCTACACAGAGACCCTGCAATCGGCGCCGGGCTCGGTGGCCCAGGTCCGGGAGAGTGCCGCCCAGCTGGTACGGTTCGCCAAGCAGTCCGGTACCGCCATGTTCCTCGTCGGCCATGTCACCAAGGAGGGCACCCTGGCCGGGCCGCGGGTACTGGAACACATGGTGGACACGGTGTTGTATTTCGAGGGTGATGCCGGCGACCGTTACCGCATGCTGCGCGCCATCAAGAACCGCTTCGGTGCCGTCAACGAGCTGGGCGTATTCGTCATGACCGGAGAGGGCCTCAAGGAGGTACGCAATCCCTCGGCCATCTTTCTGTCACGTCACCAGGCCGGTGTGCCCGGCAGCGTGGTGATGGTGACCTGGGAAGGGACCCGGCCCTTGCTGGTCGAGGTGCAGGCGCTGGTGGATCCGAGTCAGCTCGGCAATCCGCGCCGGGTGACCCTGGGCCTGGAGCAGAATCGCCTGTCCATGCTGCTGGCCGTGCTGCATCGTCACGGCGGTCTCGTCATGGGCGACCAGGATGTCTTCGTCAACGTGGTTGGCGGCGTGCGCGTCACGGAGACCGCCGCCGACCTGGCGGTGCTGCTGGCGGTCATCTCCAGCTTCAGGGACCAGCCCCTGCCGGGCGACCTGATCGTGTTCGGCGAGGTGGGCCTGTCGGGTGAGCTGCGTCCGGTGCCGAATGGCCAGGAGCGGCTCAACGAGGCGGTCAAGCACGGCTTTCGCCGCGCCATCATCCCGGCGGCAAACAAGCCCAGGGGGTCCATCAGGGGCCTGGAGATCGTCGCGGTGCCGCGGCTAGCCGACGTGCTCGAGCAGCTGTCATCCCTCGACTGAGAGTTCGTATTCAAACAGGCTCGGGTCCCCCAGGTTCATCTCGATCAGCCAGTGCAGCACGCCCCGGGTGCGGTCATCCATGTTCACGAAGGCCAGCCCCAGGTGTGTATCGCTGACGTGTCGGATGACGGCATCGATATTCAGCGGGGCGTGATCGCCCAGTTCGAAGTGCAGGCGGTAGCGCTCCTCGCCGCTGTCCGTCCAGTCAGCCGGGCGATTGATCAGTGCACCGCCGAGTGACAGGTCAACCACGCGGGTATCCCAGCGCCGGCTGCCAAGGGAAAACGTGGCCGGGGTATCCACCGAGATACGGGTGAGACGCCTCTGGGGGGAGGGCGTGCTGTCGGCTGCCCCGGCAGTGTCGTAGCCCAGCAGGAGCCTGAGTTCGATCTCGCCAAAGCGGATGTGGTCGCCGTCATTCAGGGGGTATGCCCTGTCATCGATGGTCCTGCCATTGATCTCCGGGTGTTCGCGGCCGTCGAGATGGGTCAGGTAATAGCCGTCGTCATCACGGGTGATGATCGCGGTCATGACACCGGCCTTGCCGAGACGCAATGCCGGCCTGTTCAGGACAATCACGCGTCCCTTGTTGTGGCCGGCCAGTATCTGCAGCCAGCCGGTTACCGGGGGTGCGGTCTTCAGCAGCTGGTTCGCCAGACCGCCGTCCGCGGCAAAGGTCAGGGTGTAATTGCCGCAGTGAATGACATCGCCGTCCCTGAGGCCATGCTGACGGATGTGGCCATGGTTGACCTGCAATTCCCGGTCCAGGCCCGTGGCGCTGACCTTGTAGGCGCCGTTGTCCAGGCTGATCCGGGCATGCTCCGGCAGCAGTCCGGGGTCATTGAGATACACATTGCAGGCGCGGTCACTGCCGATCAGCAGCTCTTCGTCGGAGAGGAAGATGCTCCTTCTCGGTTTGCCCCGATAGGATAGAATCAGTTTTGGCATGCCGGATCCTTGGTGGAAGGAATGCGGATCTGTTTAACAATTATAGGATTTTTCGGGGCAGGTCAACGTGCATACGCCACATTTCGGGCATTTCGTGCCCTGCCACGGAGTCTGCTGGCCTGCCACAGGCGCAGACACGCTTCAGTCTTCATCTTTCACCAGATTCAGTGACAGGGAGTTGATGCAGAAGCGCTGGCCGGTGGGGGCCGGTCCGTCCTCGAAGACGTGTCCCAGGTGGGCGCCGCAGTGCCGGCAGGTGACCTCGGTGCGCACCATGCCATGGCCGGTGTCGGTTTCGGTGTGGATATTGCGGGCGTCCATGGGGCGGGTGAAGCTGGGCCAGCCGGTACCGGAGTCGAACTTGTCATCCGAGTTGAACAGCTCCGCGTCGCAGCAGATGCAGCGGTAGACGCCCTTGTCCTTGCAGTCATGGTAGATACCGGTGAAGGCGCGTTCCGTGCCCTTGCAGCGCGTGACCTGGTACTGTTCGGGCGTTAATTTCCCGCGCCAGTCGGCGTCGGTTTTATCGTTCCTGTCGGTCATGACCGGCTCCTGTCATTGTCACCCGTGTAAATGACGCTTCCCGCCTGTCCCAGTTTCTCCAGGAATTCGCGCGCGGTGACCGCGCCGATTTCGGCCTCGGCACGGGCCTTGGGATCCTGGTTTGTCCTGGCCTCGTTTTCAGCCCAGTTAAGGAATTCCGAGACTTCCTCGACTTGCTGTTCGCGTCCCAGCGAGCTCAGATAGTCGCTGGGACGGGCCTTTATCCGTTTGCCTTCAATGACATCGAGATTGAACAGGAGTTTCATGAACCGCCGCCCGGTTCCTGCTCGCCGGTCCCGGCGAGCGCCGGATGGATGCGTGCCGTCTTCACCATATTTTCCTTGATCTGGACGATATCGACCGGATGCTGGTCCAGCAACAGGCTGGTATCGGTGTCCGGGATCATCTCCAGGTATTCCGTGATCAGGCCATTCAGGGTCTTCGGGCCATCGGTGGGAAGCTGCATATGCAACGCCTGATTCAGTGAGCGGATGTTGATCGAGCCGTCAACCAGCCAGGTGCCGTCGGACTGGGGGATGATGTCGTCGAAATGCGCGGCCGGGTCGGTGGTGAATTCACCGACGATTTCCTCCAGGATGTCCTCGACCGTCACCAGGCCCTGGATGTCGCCGTATTCATCGACGGCATAGCCGATACGGCGTTTTTCATGCTGGAAGTTGAGCAGCTGGCGATTCAGCGATGTCGTCTCCGGGATGAAATAGGGTTCGCGCGCGATACGTCTCAGGGCAACCCGGTCGAGTTCGTCGCGATTCAGCAGCGGCAGCACATCGCGCATGTGCAGGATGCCGATGACCTGGTCGATGTTCTCGCGGTACAGCGGCAGCCGCGTGTACTGGCTGTCGGCAAGCTGCTTGATGATCGCTTCCCACTCGTCGTCGATATCGATGCCGGTAATTTCGTTGCGCGGCACCATGATGTCCTCGACGGTTACCTTCTCGAGGTCCATCAGGTTGAGCAGCATTTCCTGGTGACGTGCCGGGATCATCGCGCCTGCCTCGATGACCACGGTACGCAGCTCCTCGTGGGAGAGGGCGGTGGTCCCGCCTTCCATTGAGCTTACCCCCAGTCGTTTCAGCAGGCTGTTAGCCATGCCATTGACCAGCCACACCAGTGGATAGAGCACCTTCAGCAGTGGCGTATAAACGAAGGCCGCCGGGAAGGCGATGCGCTCGGGATGCAGGGCGGCCAGTGTCTTGGGTGCGACCTCGGCAAATATCAGCACCACCAGTGTCAGCAGGCCGGCCGCAATCGCGATCCCGGCCTCGCCCAGGACGCGCAGGGCGATGAGCGTGGCCAGCATGGAGGCCAGGATGTTGACGAAATTATTACCGAGCAGGATCAGCCCGATCAGCCGGTCCGGTCGCTTGAGTAAATTCTCGGCGCGGCGGGCACCGGGGTGTCCCTGATCTGCCAGATGCCGCAGCCGGTAACGGTTCAGCGTCATCAGGCCGGTTTCCGAGCTGGAAAAGAAGGCGGAGAGCAGGATGAGGAAGAAAAGCGCGACCAGCAGTACGCCTAGTGAGATGTCGTCCAAACGGGGACAGCCTCGCGGTGATTGCCAGTCCCTAGTTTACGTAATTTTGGCGGGCCTGTCAGAAATTGCTGGCGTCAGCGGTTGAGGATCAACTCCAGCACCAGCTTGCTGCCGAAATAGGCAAGCATCAGGAACACGAAACCCCCCACTGTCCAGCGAATGGCCACCCGGCCACGCCAGCCGAAACGCCAGCGCCCCCAAAGGAGAGTGGCAAATACCAGCCAGGCCACGATTGACAGGACGGTCTTGTGCACCAGGTGCTGGGCGAAGATGTCCTCCAGGAACAGGATCCCGGTGACCAGCGCCAGGCTCAGCAGGACAAAACCGATCCGGATCATCTGGAACATCAGTGTTTCCATAATCTGCAGTGGCGGCAGTGAACGAATAAAGCCGCCGGGCTGGCGGTTGTGCAGGTGGTAGTCCTGGATGGCCAGCAGCAGCGCCTGTAGCACGGCCAGTCCCAGTATGCTGTAGGCCAGCAGCGAGATCAGGATATGGGTATCCAGCTGCCAGGATTGCATGCCGCGGGTGATGATCTGGTCGGTCGGGTAGAGGAGGCTGAGGCCGATGCTGATGGCAGCCACGGCGAACACCGGGATACCCAGGTTCTCGACCGGTTCCTGGAACGAGGCCAGCAACAACAGGGCCGCGGTCAGCAGGGCGATCAGGGAGGCGGCGTTGAAGAAGCCGAGTGCCATGCCGGTGGGGGTCAGGATTGACTGGTAGAGCAGGCCGCCATGAATCACGGCCGCCGCGACAGCAACCATCAGGATCTGGTTCTTGCGGCGGACGTTTACGTTATCACCGTATACCAGGCGTGCCGTCAGCAGGACGCTGGCAAGCAGGTAAAGTGCGATGGCGATCAGACCGGGGAAAAAGGCTGTCATGGCGGAGGCTGCTGTCCTGAATTCATGCGGTCATCATCGCACAACTTTGTAAGGCATTGAAGCACAGCCCGTCAAGCGGCCGGGGTACGGAAACGGACCTGACACTGGCGATTTATTTCCAGTTATAATCCGCAGACCGAAACCCCCAGTAATACGTAGCCACCATGTTTGACAATCTGACTGAACGCCTTTCCAGGACCATCAAGAATCTGCGTGGCCAGGGCCGGCTGAGCGAAGACAATATCAGGGAGACCTTGCGGGAAGTGCGCATGGCCCTGCTCGAGGCCGATGTCGCGCTGCCGGTCGTGAAGGATTTCATCGATCGGGTGCGGGAGCGCGCCACCGGGCAGGAGGTGCTGAAAAGCCTGAGCCCGGGCCAGACCCTGGTCAAGGTGGTGAATGACGAACTCGTCCGGACCATGGGCGAGGCCAACGATGCCCTGAATCTCAGTGCCCAGCCGCCGGCGGTTATCCTGATGGCCGGCCTGCAGGGGTCCGGCAAGACGACCAGCAGCGCCAAGCTGGCACGGTTGCTGCGGGAGCGGCACAGGAAGTCCGTGCTGCTGGCGAGTTGCGATATCTACCGCCCGGCCGCGATCGAGCAGTTACAGACCCTTTCCGGAGAGGTCGATGCGGAGTTCTTCCCGAGTCATCCCGACCAGCAGCCGGTCACCATTGCCCGGGACGCCGTCGCCCACGCCCGCAAGAAGCACATCGATGTGGTCATTATCGATACCGCGGGCCGCCTGCACATCGACGCCGAAATGATGGAAGAGATCCGTCAGCTGCACGAAGTGCTGCAGCCGGTCGAGACACTCTTTGTAGTCGACAGCATGACGGGCCAGGACGCGGCCAATACTGCGCACACCTTCAACGAGGCCCTGCCACTGACCGGCGTCATCCTGACCAAGACCGACGGCGATGCCCGCGGGGGGGCGGCACTGTCCATTCGCTCGATTACCGGCAAGCCCATCAAGTTCATCGGTGTCGGGGAAAAGACGGCGGCCCTGGAGCCGTTCTACCCGGACCGGGTTGCCTCGCGCATTCTGGGAATGGGCGACGTGCTCAGCCTGGTCGAGGAGGCCGAGCAGAAGGTCGACAAGGAGAAGGTCGCCCGGCTGACCAACAAGATCTCCAGGGGCAAGCGCTTCGACATGAATGATTTCCGCGAACAGCTTGAGCAGATGATGAATATGGGCGGCCTGTCCGGGCTGATGGACAAGCTGCCGGGCATGGGTCAATTGCCCCAGAATGCAAAGTCAAAGGTCAACGACCGCGAGCTTCACCGCATGGTCGCGATCATCAACTCCATGACACAGCAGGAGCGCAGCTTCCCGGATGTCATCAAGGGTTCGCGTCGGCGGCGTATTGCTGCCGGATCCGGAACCCAGGTGCAGGATGTGAACCGCCTGCTCAAGCAGCATCTGCAGATGCGCAAGATGATGAAGAAGATGTCCAAGGGTGGTATGGGCAAGATGCTGCGCGGTCTCAAGGGAAAGGCGCCCCAGGGTTTTCCGTTCCAGGGTATGTAGGCCGCACGCAGCGCGTCAGAGGGGCCGGACAAATAAAAACGGTGGCCTGGGCCACCGTGAAATGTTGCGCAAATTCGGCTGTTTTATCTTTATTGGCTGCTTCTTGTTATTACTGTGGCCGCTGCGCGAACCCGGTTATTGTTGTTGTTGCGTGCAATGTCTTCGAACTTGTAGCTCCGGGTATAGATTCCTCCGAACCGTCTGCTGATCAACGCCTTAGGAGTAAAGCAATCGCCGTGCCAAGATTGGAAATTGCAGAAATTGCAGTCACTTAAAGTCAACTCTTTGGCGGTGGTCGAGCGGTGGTGCCGCTAATGGTTAAAAAAATCGACACACGGCTTCAGTGACCTGTCCAGGCAGAGGCATTTATATTCTTATAGAACAATGAGATATAATTTATTTATTAATGGGGTCTCGAGATGGATGGTTGTAATGAAATCCGACAGCTGCCTGCATGACACCTTGATCCAGGTCAGCGGCTTTGCGACAAGTGGCCAATTATTTGCACTAATCGCCTGTAAGCCCTTCACATTTTCTCCTGATCGCGTAAAATTGCGCGGCTTTTAACGGTTGCAGCCCGGCAGTGGGCAGTGACATTACCCAGATGCAATGAGGAAACAGGTTCATGGTGACGATCAGGATGTCACGCAGTGGCGCCAAGAAACGCCCTTTCTACCACATCGTGGTGACCGACAGCCGCAACCGGCGGGACGGCAGTTATATCGAGCGTATCGGGTTCTTCAATCCGATCGCCACGGGCGGTGAAGAGCGCCTGAGGATTGATGCCGAGCGTGCGGACTACTGGAGCGGCAAGGGCGCCCAGATCTCCGAGCGTGTTGGCAAGCTGCTTAGAGAACACCGGAAGCAGTAACGCGACCCGCCTGCCGGGTAACTGTTATCCGGTTCTTACATGATGACTGTTCATGAAACGCCCGGCCCCGGGGCCGCGAGCAGTCCTATTATCATGGGGCATATTGCGGGTCCCTATGGCGTCAAGGGCTGGGTACGGGTCGTGTCCTATACGGAACCGCTGGAGCGCCTGCTGGAATACAAGCCCTGGCAACTCAGGCAGGGGAACAGCTGGCAGTGCGTCGACGTGGTCGATGGAAAGCGTCATGGCAAGGGGCTGATCGTGCGCCTGCCGGAATGCCGGGATCGTGACATGGCGGCGCGCTACACAGGCATCGAGATCGGCATCTACCGGGAACAGTTACCGGCGCCGGAAGACAACGAATATTACTGGAATGACCTTGTCGGTCTGCAGGTGGTCACGCTGGATGGCAGGGAACTGGGCATCGTGGACCACCTGATCGAGACCGGTGCCAACGATGTGCTGGTGGTCAGGGGAGAACGGGAATACCTGGTGCCGTTTATACCGGGCCAGGTGATCGACGCAGTCGATCTTGCCGGGCACCGGATACGGGTCGACTGGGATCCGGATTTCTGACTCGCCAAATGACGCGCATTGATGTAGTGACACTGTTCCCGGAGATGATCCGGGCGCAGAGCGATTATGGTATCCAGGGCCGTGCCATCAAGCTCGGCCTGCTGGAACTGGTGACCTGGAACCCCCGGGACTACAGCCGGGACAGGCACCGGGCGGTCGACGACCGGCCCTACGGTGGCGGTCCGGGCATGGTTATGCAGGTGCAACCGCTGCGGGATGCCATCCGGGCGGCCCGCGCGGCGGCGGGGGCGGCACCCGTGATGTATCTCTCACCGCAGGGTCAGCGGCTCACCCAGCCACGGGTCCGGGAGCTTGCCGGGCTTGAGCGGTTGATCCTGGTGGCGGGTCGCTATGAAGGTATCGACGAGCGGGTCATCGAAACGGAAGTGGACGCGGAACTGTCCATCGGTGATTACGTACTGAGTGGCGGTGAACTGCCGGTGCTGGTACTTGTGGATGCCATCACGCGCATGCTACCCGGCGCGCTGGGCGATGCGGATTCCGCTCAGCAGGACTCCTTCATGGACGGCCTGCTGGACTACCCGCACTACACGCGGCCGGAAGCGGTTGACGGGCAGCGGGTACCGGCAACACTGCTGGGTGGCAACCATGCGGAGATTCACCGCTGGCGCCAGAAGCAGGCGCTGGGAAGGACCTGGCAACGACGCCCCGATCTGCTGGAGGCGATGATGCTGGATGATGACCAACAGGCATTATTGGACGAGTTTATTAAGGAAACCGGCGGCCAGGACCATTGATCAGCAATGTCCCTGCCCGGGTGCAAAAGAGGATTGAGTCATGAGTAATATTATCGAACAACTTGAACAGGAACAGTTGAAACAGGATATTCCGGACTTCAGTCCCGGTGACACGGTCGTGGTTCAGGTCAAGGTCAAGGAAGGTGAACGCGAACGTTTGCAGGCCTTCGAGGGCGTGGTGATCGCCAAGCGCAACCGCGGCCTCAACTCGGCCTTTACCGTGCGCAAGATCTCCCACGGCGAGGGCGTGGAACGGGTATTCCAGACCCACAGCCCGGCGATCGGTTCCATCAAGGTCAAGCGCCATGGCGATGTGCGCCGTGCCAAGCTTTATTACCTCCGTGAACTTTCCGGCAAGTCTGCCCGCATCAAGGAGAAGCTCTGAACCTGGATGGTGGATTGTTGGTCGAGAATTCAGCGGGTGCCCTGTGACAGGGTGCCCGTTTTTTTTGCCCGGCGTACCTGATGGCGGCTGACAGCGGGTTTGACTGCGTGCTGGACTCACCGCTGGGGCGGCTGGGGATACGCCTGCAGGCCGGTTGCCTTGCCGGTGTGGACTTCCTGCCGGACGCGGTGGCCTTGCAGTCGCCGGCTACCCTGATCGCGCAGCGCATGGCCGCCGAGTTCCGGGGCTACTTCGGGGCTGCGCAGCAGGGTTTCAGTATCCCGCTGGTACCGGCGGCAACACCTTTCCAGCAGCGCGTGCGGGAGGCACTCAGGGCCATTCCGACGGGGCAGACCCGGAGCTACGGCGAACTCGCCGTGCAGCTGGGCAGCGGCGCACGTGCCGTCGGCAATGCCTGTCGTCGCAACCCGCTGCCGATCGTTGTGCCCTGTCACCGCGTGGTCGCTGCGTCCGGCATCGGCGGTTACGCGGGGCACACGGCCGGCCCCGAACTGCGCCGCAAGCGGTGGCTGCTGCAACACGAGGGGGCGGAGTTGTCCCCTTGAAAATACCGGGCAGCGTCCCCATTACTATGCAGCAGGACAGCGGATAGCCGCCGATTGCCGGGTATCCGTACTAATCATCTGAATACCATGAATAAATGCACGCTATGCGCGGGCCCTGCCCGTGCCAATCAGTCAGGAGGTAAAGACAAGCATGAGCGTTGAAGCCCAGAAGGAAACCCTGGAGTTCCAGGCCGAGGTCAAGCAACTGCTGCACCTCATGATCCATTCCCTGTATTCCAACAAGGAAATTTTCCTCCGCGAGCTGATATCCAACGGATCGGATGCCTGCGACAAGCTGCGCTTCGATGCCCTCGGCAATGACGCCCTCTATGAGGGGGTCAGCGATATGCGCATCCGTATCAGCTATGACAAGGATGCCCGCACGCTGACGGTCAGCGACAACGGCATCGGCATGACACGCGACGAGGTGGCGGACAATATCGGCACCATCGCCAAGTCCGGCACCCGCCAGTTTTTCGAGTCCCTGACCGGTGACCAGGCCCGTGATGCCCAGCTGATTGGCCAGTTTGGCGTGGGTTTCTATTCCGCCTTCATCGTCGCCGAACAGGTGACACTGACTACCCGCAAGGCCGGTCTGCCTTCCGACCAGGGCGTGCGCTGGGTTTCGGCCGGGGACGGCAGCTACACCCTGGAGACCCTGGAAAGGAGCAGCCACGGGACCGAAGTGGTGCTGCAACTGCGTGAGGGCGAGGACGAGTTCCTCGACGGTTTCCGCCTGCGCAGCATCATTCACAAATACTCCGACCATATTCCCCTGCCAATCGAGATGCCAACCGAAGGCGAGGAGGCCGGTCCGGGCGAGTTCGAGGCGGTCAACAAGGCCTCGGCACTGTGGACGCGACCCCGCAAAGACATTGACGAGGAGGAGTACAAGGAGTTCTACAAGCACGTGGCCCATGACTTCGGCGACCCGCTGAAATGGGTGCACAGCCACGTCGAGGGCTCGCAATCCTACAAATCACTGTTCTACATACCCGCTCGCGCACCGTTCGATCTGTATGACCGCGACAACCGCCACGGCATCAAGCTGTATGTACGCCGGGTGTTCATCATGGATGACGCCGAGCAGCTGATGCCGTATTACCTGCGCTTTGTGCGCGGCCTGGTGGATTCCGATGACCTGCCCCTGAATGTTTCCCGCGAGATCCTGCAGCACAACAAGCTGATCGATACCATGCGTTCCGGATCGGTCAAGAAGATACTCGGGCTGCTGGAGGACATGGCGAAGAACGAGCCCGAGACCTACGCCGCCTTCTGGAAGGAGTTCGGCAACGTTCTCAAGGAGGGGCCGGGCGAGGACTTCGCCAACCGCGAACGTATCGCCGGGCTGCTGCGCTTTGCCTCCAGCGTCTCCGACAGCGATGAGCAGAGCGTGTCCCTGGATGACTACATCGGCCGGATGAAGGACGGCCAGGAAAAGATCTTCTACGTTACGGCGGACAGCTTTGCGGCCGCCAAGAACAGCCCGCACCTGGAGGTGTTCCGCCGCAAGGGAATCGAGGTGCTGCTGCTGTCGGACCGTGTGGATGAATGGCTGGTGTCACACCTGACCGAATTCGACGGCAAGCCGCTGGCGTCGGTTGCCAAGGGCGAACTGGACCTGGACAAGCTGGCTGATGAGGCCGAGAAGGAAGCCGCCAAAAAGACCGAGGATGAATTTTCGGATCTCGTCGGCCGCATGCATAAGGTGCTCGAGGAACGTGTCAAGGAAGTCCGGGTAAGCCGGCGCCTGACCGATTCACCCTCCTGCCTGGTGACGGATGAAAACGAAATGGCGGTGCACATGCAACGCATGCTGAAACAGGCGGGCCATGCAGTGCCTGCCAGCAAGCCGATCCTTGAAATCAACCCGGAACACGTCCTGGTCAGTCGCCTGAAGGATGTGGCGGACGAGGCGCGCTTCGACTCCTGGTCGAATATCCTGCTGGATCAGTCCATACTGAGCGAGGGTGGACAGCTCGACGACCCTGTCAGTTTCGTGAGCCGGTTGAACGAATTGCTGCAGGAAGTGACCAGGTAATACGGCTTGCCAACATAATCTCCCTCTCCCCTTTGGGAGAGGTCGGGGGTGAAGGGGATCCATGAATCCGCCAGGAAAGCCCACACTGCTGGCCACAGTCTTTAGCGATTATATCTGTCCGTTCTGTTATATCGGTGATCTGCGGCTGGATCACCTGCGTGACGAATTCGAACTGAAGATCAACTGGTGTCTGCTGGAGATCCATCCGGATACCCCCGCCTCGGGCATGTCCGTTAACGACCTGGGTTATTCGGATCCGCACTGGCAGCAGATGATGAATAACCTGGAGGCCCTGGCAGCCGAGGAGGGCGTCCATTTCCGGCCGCATGAGTTGACCGCCAATTCACACCGTGCGCTGTTACTGGCAGAGGCCGCCAAGGAAGACGGTGCCGGGGTTTTTTACAGCTTGCATCGACGCCTGTTCGAGGCCTATTTCACGGAAGGCAGAAATATCGGTGCTGCCGATGTCCTGACCGGGATTGCCCGGGAGGCGGGTGTTGCCGATTCCACCCTGGAGCGGGCCTGGAACGACGCCCGTTACGAAGAACGTCTGGCCGGTTACCTGGCCGCCGCCCGTGAACTGGGGGTGCGGGCGACCCCGACGGTGTTTTTTGGAGAACACCAGCGCCTGGATGGTGCGCTGCCATTGTCAGCGTTCCGCACAGCCGCCCGCGCCGGCGCGGCCGCCCAGCAGGCGCAGGATACTTAACTACTGGAACCGGATTTCTACATGGTCGGTATTATCCCGGGCAGCAGTGAGTATGCCCCGTCTCTGTATGGGTCCTCCTGTGTTCTCTGCCGGCTTCGGTTAATATGATTCCCGATGGGATCTGAGCGAGACAGTGTCGTACGTGCCGACAAATGGCTCTGGGCCGCACGTTTCTACAAGACCCGCGCGCTGGCGACCCAGGCGATCAACGGCGGCAAGGTGCATCTCAATGGGGAACGTATCAAGCCGGCGCGCAGGCTGGCGCTCGGTGATCAGCTAACGATACGCAAGGGCGCATACAGTTTCGCGATCACGGTGGAGCGACTGGCAACACAGCGCCGCCCGGCAGAGGAGGCACGCACCCTGTACAGTGAGTCGGAGGAAAGTGCCAGTGAACGCCACGCCCTGTATCGGCAACGCAAGCTGGAAGGGCACAGTGTGCACCAGCGTGAACGTCGCCCGGACAAACGTGCGCGCCGCCGGATTCGCCAGTTCAAGCAACAATAGCCTCCCATGGTACATCCCGTCACACCCCTGTTAACAGTGGATGTCATTATCGAAATGACAGACCGCCCGGGCCGTCCCGTCGTGCTGATCGAGCGTCGCAACCCGCCGCCCGGGTGGGCGCTGCCCGGCGGCTTTGTGGACGTGGGCGAGACACTGGAGGCGGCCGCAGTGCGCGAGGCCAGGGAGGAAACCTCGCTGGATGTGAAGCTACTGGTATTGCTGGGTAACTATTCGGATCCGGCGCGCGATGCGCGCGGGCATACCGTCAGTGCCGTCTATGTTGCCGAGGCCACCGGTGAGCCATTTGCCGCCGATGATGCGAAAAACCTCGGGCTGTTCGATCCGGAACACTGCCCGGAACTGGCATTCGATCACCACCGGATTATGGCGGACTACCGGCGCTACCGGGGGCATGGTGTGTTGGCGCCGTTGCACAACGGGGAGAAAACCAGTGACTGACAGCGGCAAGCGTGTCCTGATTATCGGTTATGGCGAAATGGGCCATGCAATGGAATACCTGCTGGGGCCGGCCCACACGCTGCACATCTGGGACCGGCACCCCGTTGTGGGCCGTGAGCCGGTTGATCTGGATACCGCGGCAGCTGCGGCCGACTTCATCATCTACTGCGTGCCGGCAAGTCCGATCGGGGAACTGGCGGAACGCATATTTCCATCGCTGGCCGGGCACAGCCTGTCCCTGAGCGTGGCCAAGGGCCTGGATGGGCGCGGCCGTTCGGTGGCCAGGATATTCGAGGATGTCTATACCGACCGCGCCGACTACGGCCTGCTGTACGGGCCGATGATCTCCGAAGAGCTGCGCGCCGGCCGCCCGGGCTTTGCCCAGCTCGGTACGTGCACGCAGGCGCTCTATAGGAAAGCGGCGGCACTGTTTTCAGCTAGCGGGCTCTATCTCGAGTACAGCAGCGATATCTGTGGCATATCCTGGGCCGCGGTGCTCAAGAATGTCTATGCCATCCTGTTTGGCGTGGCGGACGCACTTGGCCTGGGCGATAACATGCGCGGTTACCTGGCAGTGGCAGCCATGCACGAAATGGACGCCATCATCACCCGGCTGGGTGGCAGTGCACGTACCTCGCACCACCTGGCAGGACTTGGCGATCTCATCACGACTGCAACCAGCGCCGGTTCACATCACCATGCACTGGGCGGCATGCTGGTGCGCGGGGAACGTGACCGCATCGGCGGGGAGGGGGTCCATACACTAGCGATAATGCGTGATTACGGGCTGATCGATGAAAACGACTACCCGCTGTTCCGGCTGGTGCACCGGATCGTCGATGACCCCGTGAACATCAGGGAAAGGATCGAGGATTATCTCTCCAGGCAGGGGGAGCAGGCAGCCGCCGCCTGGCAATCAGGCGGCGGTCCGGCTTGACGGGTCTGTATCACTGGTTGCAGCTGTAACAAGCCGCTACCGTGATGCAGAAAACGAAGAAGATGATTAGCGATTCTAGAATGCCCATTAGTCTATTCCTTCTGAGGTTTTGAAATCAGTAAACTCTGACAAGACCGCTGGCCCGGGTCTGTGATCTATATCCCAGTTTTTGTGGTGCGGTAGCGGAACATGCAATTCAGCTGCCTGCCGTGTCAGTTCGACAACGCGCTCTGCGCCAGGTCCGGGGTGAATGATCACCGGCAGGGGCATGAGGCTGTCCATGAGGATTCGAAAATTATCACGCGCCATACCGGCATCCTGGTCGGGGCTGAAGATCACCAGGTCGAAGTGGTTGGTGGAGATCGCCTCTTCCAGCTCGTACGGGTCCCTGGCCAGGACCAGTGAGGCCTGTTGCGCCAGGCTGGAGCTGATTTCCACGGGGCAGTCGTGCGCTTCGCCGATGCAGAGGATGAGCTTCTGCTGCCTGACGTGGCCCGCCATGACCTTGAGCGCAAACAGCAGACGGACATGCCGGCTGTAGGTGTCGACCCATCCAGGCCAGACGGCCGGGCTTCCCGGTTGCTCCGGGTCCGGCCAGCGGCTGAAGATCAGCACCGGAAGCTCCGGGAAGGCCTGGTTCAGCGTGTGTGCAAAGGAGATCCCGTCCGTGTCGGCCAGAAACAGGTCGAGCAGTACAACGTCATAGTCGTTGTCGCTCATCAAGGACTCAGCCAGGCCGGTATCATCGGCGCAGTCCGTGCGCATGCCTGCCCTGTTCAGCATGTGGCTTATCCGCTTGAGTATGGCCCTGTTCGTATGACAGGCCAGGACTCGGGTCGTATTTTTCATTCGGCTCTCCATCAATATTACTGTCGGCAGATGCGCCTGCTTGTTCAATTACTTGATATTCACAAGGGTATGCCGGCACGGGTGTAAAGCAGAGGGGTCTACGGTAAACAATTGTGATTTCTGCGGCCGGGAATCCGGGGGCGGTCCGGGCCGGCGCTTATGCATTCACCCGAAGAAACCAGTATCATCACCGGCTCGGGATGCAGGCCATTGCTTGCATGGAATTTCCGGTTTTCAGATACACAGGTGATGCGAAGGCAATGCGACCAGCCCAGCTATTGAATGTCCTGGAGAGAGAGTTTTTAAGTACCCAGGAAGGCCATCACACCCCCGTGATGCTGTGGGGCCCCCCGGGTGTGGGCAAGTCACAGATGGTTGCCCAGATCGGCGACCGCCACGGCATCGCGGTGATCGATATCCGCCTCTCGCAGATGGAGCCGAGTGACCTGCGCGGCATCCCGTTCCGTGCCGGTGACCAGGTGGAGTGGGCAGTCCCCGCGATGCTGCCGGACAGCGGACGTCACGGGGAGCAGGGGATCCTGTTTCTGGACGAGATCACTTCGGTACCGCCCAGTGTCTCGGCCGCCGCCTACCAGCTGATCCTCGACCGCCGCCTGGGGGCCTACGAGGTACCGCCCGGCTGGGCGATCTTTGCGGCCGGCAACCGCCAGGGGGACCGCGGGGTGACCTACACCATGCCCGCGCCGCTGGCCAACCGCTTTTCCCATTTCGAGGTGGATGTCAATCTCGATGACTGGGTGGCCTGGGCCTATGCCAATGCCATCGACGAGCGCCTGATCGCGTTTCTGCGTTTCCGGCCCGACCTGCTGTTCGAATTCGACCCGGCCCACAACCCGGTGGCCTTCCCGTCACCGCGCTCCTGGGAGTTCAGTCACCGGGCCCTGCAGAAGTTCGGTGACATGCCGGACCTGCTGACCGGCACCTTGCAGGCCTGCGTGGGTCCGGCGGCCGGTATCGAACTGTCAGCCTTCGTCGAGAACCTCGATCAGCTGCCGGACATCGATGCCATCGTCCGTGGTGAAAGCGTCAAGGTGCCGAAGGAGACGGATTTGCAGTATGCCGTTGCGGCGGCCCTGGTCGGGCGTGCGATTCGTGCCAGGAGCGAGGACAACGCCATGGAGGTGTATGGTCGCATTATCGGTTTTGCCGGCACCTTCCCGCAGCGCGAGATGGGCGTGATGCTGGTCTCCGACATGTACCGCGCCATCGGGCAGGAAATCTTCAGCGTGCCGGAATTTTCCAGCTGGGCGAACATCGTCGCCGATGTCATGCTTTATGACTAAAAAACATATTCACCGCAGAGGCGCCGAGGGCGCGGAGAAAGAAATAAATATTCACCGCAAAGGCGCACGACTGCAGGGAGAAGGTGAGACCGGGAACCGGTCGAGAGGCTGGCCTGGGTCATGCAGGAGGTAGAGTACCAACAGTAGGCGCTTTAGGCGACGCAGGGAGCAGTTACCGAAGGGACGCAAAGGGCGCAAAGAAAAATATTGCTAACAGCTTGCTACCGGGCCTGACCAGCAAGACCTGACTGGCCTCATTGAGCTCGTTAATTCACCGCGGAGACGCCGAGGCACAGAGAAAACAAGTAAGTCATTTTCAGGAATTAGCCATTCTCCTGGTTCCCGGCCTTTACCGGGATGACGGTGGTTTGATAACTTGCCGATTTTCTTTGCGCCCTTTGCGCCTTTGCGGTGAATGGCTTTTTGTTTTCTCTGTTTCCTCTGCGACTCTGCGGTGAAATGATTGTACTGACCAATCCGGATGTCTGACGAAATAGAAACCAAACTGAGCGCGGCACGCACCCGCCTGATTCTCGACCGGCCGTTCCTGGGTGCGCTGGTGCTGCGCATGCCCATGAAGGCAGCGGACCCCCACTGGTGCCAGACCATCGGGACCGATGCGCGGGCGCTGTATTACAACCCGGCCTATATCGACAGCCTGACGCTGGAGCAGACCCAGTTTGCACTGGCCCACGAGGCGTTGCACTGTGCCCTGTCGCATTTCGCGCGCCGCGAACACCGGGTCAAGGAGCGCTGGGACAAGGCCTGTGATCTTGCCATCAATCCGTTGCTGGTGAAGGAGGGTATGACCGCGGTGCCGGATGCCCTTTACGATATCGGCTTCGAGGGCATGATGGCCGAGGAGATCTATCCCTTCGTCAAGGAGAACGAGGAAGAGCAGCCGCATGACCAGCACCTCTACGGGGTGGATTCGAAATCATCCGGGGACATCGGCAAACAACCACCCGGTGACGATTCCGATTCGGGTGGCAGCGATTCCAGTGGTAAGGGGCCGGCCAGGACACCGCCACCCGATTCGCTGGGCGAGGCGGAGAAGGAACAGCTCTCCATCCAGTGGCGCCAGCGCCTGGCAGGTGCCGCCCAACAGGCCATGCAGGCGGGCAAGCTGGGTGGTTCACTGCGTCGCCTGGTCGATCACCTGCTGCAGCCACAGTTACCCTGGCGCATGCTGCTGGCGCGCTACATGACTGCTGCCAGTCGGGATGACTACAGCTACATGCGGCCCTCCCGGCGTGAGGGTGAGGCCATCTTTCCGACCCTGAGGAGTGCGCAGACCGATATCGTGGTGGTACTGGACACCAGCGGCTCCATCCGCCGGGACGAGATGCGTGAGTTCGTGACCGAGATTGATGCCATCAAGGGCCAGGTGCGCGCGCGCATCACCCTGCAGGCCTGCGATGTCGAGCTGGCTGCCGAAGGGCCCTGGGTGTACGAGCCGTGGGAGGAATTCGAACTGCCGGACAACATCCGCGGCGAGGGCGGGACGCGTTTCACCCCGGTGTTCGACTGGGCAGAAAACCAGGGTCAGCACCCGGACCTGCTGGTGTATTTCACCGATGCCCAGGGCGAATTCCCCAGGCAGGAGCCGAACTTCCCGGTGATCTGGCTGGTCAAGGGCCGTGGCGAGGTGCCCTGGGGGCAGCGCATCCAGCTGAACTGATTTGATAGGGCATTATTCACCGCGGAGACGCCGAGGTCG
>CAMYJZ010000022.1:23956-30115 GCA_947258845.1 uncultured Ectothiorhodospiraceae bacterium
GTTAGCAATATTTTTCTTTGCGCCCTTTGCGCCTTTGCGGTGAGATTTTCATTCTATTTGAATGTTTTCTCGGCGACCTCGGCGTCTCCGCGGTGAAATGGTGTCGGCCCGGGGACGCCGCGGGGCATAAACCCGCTCCATTCCCCCATTTATTCTGTTGACTGGCCATTGGGCAGGTGGGCGTGGATAATACGCCTCTTTTCAGAATCAGCTTCGGATCAAGGAGAAAGCTATGCGCGTCATCCTGTTGGGCGGCCCCGGTGCCGGCAAGGGCACACAGGCCAATTTCATCAAGGAAAAATACAACATCCCCCAGATCTCGACCGGTGACATGCTGCGTGCCGCCGTCAAGGCCGGTACCCCGCTGGGTGTGGAGGCGAAAAAGGTCATGGATGCCGGTGGCCTGGTCTCTGATGACATCATCCTCGGTCTGATCGATGAGCGTCTGAAGGAAGATGACTGCAAGAACGGTTATCTGTTCGACGGCTTCCCCCGCACCCTGGCGCAGGCGGATGCCCTGAAGGATAACGGCGTTCCGGTGGATGCCGTAGTCGAAATCGATGTCGACGACGACGAAATTATCAGGCGCATGAGCGGCCGCCGTGTACACCTTGCCTCCGGTCGCACCTATCACCTGGTCTTCAATCCGCCGAAGGAAGAGGGCAAGGACGACCAAACCGGTGAACCCCTGATTCAGCGTGATGATGACCAGGAAGATACCGTGCGCCAGCGCCTCAAGGTCTACCACGACCAGACCGAGCCGCTGATCCACTACTACTCGAAGTGGGCCGACTCGGGTCAGGCCGGCTCGCCGCGCTACGTCAAGATCAATGGCATCGGCAAGGTGGACGAAATTCGTGATGCCATTTTCGCAGGCCTGGATCAGTAGTTTCCCGCCTGACGGGATTAACAAAGGCCGGCCTTGTGCCGGCCTTTTTTTTTGGGCCGCAGCCCGGTCAATTTTGCGGGCTAGTCCTTAGGTACAGCTACCATCGGCAGTGGCATTGCTGCTACACTTTCACTGACGTCAAATATGTGGCGGTTTTTTGCGTGTTGTAACACTGTCAATATGATAATTAAGGTGTCGTTTTCACAAATAACATAAGACCTGGGGCAACCTGCGGGTTTCCGAGATCGTTGAATATAATATCAATATATAATTCTATAATAATATATAGATATAATATATAATAGCATTTTCGGCAGGTATTCCCCGGTACGGGGATGTACCTGCGTGACTTGTATGAAAAATAATCAGCGGGATAAGGAGTGTCTCGCTTTACCTACATGGACGTTCCGGAGCGTTTATGGTTGCGGGTAGATACAGACCGGAGGACATCGATCCCAGCGGGGTACGCAAGATGCTGCGCCTGATCGAATCCCTGCGCGACTCTCCGGCAGGCAGCATGATCTATCAGCAGGCCGAGGCCATGCTCGATGAGGTCGCGACTAATCATCTGAAGGCCGAGATGGCCTATGCCGGTTTCGTCAACTCCCTGCTGGATGCCTTTGCCGCTCATTTTGCACCCGGCTCCCCCGAGTACATCCAGATCAGGTTATTGCAGGCACGCCTGCAGCCGCCGCTGACGGCCACGGAACTGGTCACACTGGGTGAGTTCGTGAACCAGTGTGCCGAACGCATTCAAAATACCCGCAAGCTGGAAACCCCGGCATTCAAACAGGCGATCAGTCCGCTGTTGCAGGCCTTCGGTATTCAGGCCGCCCCCGCTGTCCCGGAGACGGGAGCGGTCGGGGAGAGTCAATCCGAACATGCCGAATCTGTGCCAGCCGATTACGATGCCCTGGCCGGCGTGCTTCGGTCACGCCCGGACGTGGTTCCGGAGGTCATGCCTGATGAAGGCGCCGACGAGTCTCCGGAGATCGCGGACGAGGAGGAAGAGGAGGCCGGTAACGGGGAGGACATGGGTGCCGGCGAGGAGGCCGCTGCTGTCACCCTGCCTGCCAGCGAGGAGGCCGGTGCTGTCACCCTGCCTGCCAGCGAACTCGGAGACAACTACCGCGACGAACTCGAGGCACGCCGCGAGGATATCCAGCAGCTTCAATCGGCCCTGGGCCGCCAGGTCCTGGAGACCATCACCCAGAACGAGGAATTTGGCGTTGTGCTGGAAACGGCACTGGCCGAGCTTCGCCAGGCCGGGGACATGAGTGGTGTCGAGAACGTGCGCTGGACACTGATTCGCGAGATCGAGAAGCTCATGAAGGGGCACAATGAACTGGCTGACAAGCTGGACAGTACCCACCATTACCTGCAGCTGATCGAGTCCGACAGTCGGGAACTGACCGATGAACTGACCCGGGTGCGGCTGCTCAGCCTGACTGACGAGCTGACCGGACTGCCCAATCGGCGTGCCTTCATGCGCCGCCTGGAAGACGAGGTTGCGCGTGTCCAGCGTTACGGTTTCCCGCTGTCGTTTGCACTCATGGACCTGGATCATTTCAAGGGCATCAACGACGAGTACGGTCACGCCGCCGGCGACGAGGTGCTGCGCGTCTATTCGAAGAATATTCTTTCGATCTTCCGCCACCATGACATGGTGTCCCGTTATGGCGGCGAGGAGTTTGCCGTGTTGTTGCCCAATACGGATGCCGATGGCGCCATCCGTGCGCTCAACAAGGTCAAGCGCCGCTCTGCGGAGACCCGCTGGCAGTGTAACGGGACCATCGCCCAGGTACCGTCGTTCTCGGCGGGGGTGTCACTGTTCAAACCGGGTGAGTCCGCCAGTGCCTTTATCGAAAGGGCTGACAAGGCCCTGTATAGGGCCAAGCGCCTGGGGCGTGACCGCATCGAGCTGGATATAACCTACGAGACGGAAGACAGCGGCCGGACACCTCGCCGGCGCAGCACCGATCTCTGAACCCTGCTGCGATCGCCGGATGCCGGTCTGGCCGGATTCTATCGCAGTCTATGGCAAGCCTGCTGTATAATTGGCGCCATTGTTTACTTGACCGAAGGGATAACGGTTTATGGCTACTATTGAAGTGACCCGCGACACTTTTGAAGATATCGTCAGCGGGAATGATATCGTGCTGGTGGATTTCTGGGCATCGTGGTGTGGTCCCTGCAAGCAGTTTGCACCGGTATATGAATCCACTTCCGAGCAGTATCCGGACATGGTGTTTGGCAAGGTAAATACCGAGGAGGAACGGGAGCTCGCCGGTCACTTCCAGATTCGTTCCATTCCCACGCTGATGGTGTTCCGCGAGCAGATTATCGTCTTTTCCCAGCCGGGCGCCCTGCCACCCGCCGCACTGACTTCGCTGCTCGACCAGGTACAGGGACTGGACATGATCCAGGTACGCAAGGAGATCTCGGAAGCGCAGTCGGGTTAGGCAGGCGGGCACGTATGATGATGACCAGAACCGGTTTCTTCCTGTCGCTGGCGCCGCTGTTGTTGCTGGTGCACACGGCCCGTGCGGACACCGAGCTGCGTTACAACCAGGTCCACCTGCAGGCGCAGCAGAGCGAGTCTGTCAGCAACGATACCATGCATGCCAGCCTGAGCACCTATGGCGAGGCGCGTGACCCCGCAAAGCTGGCGACACAGCTGAATACGGACATGGAGTGGGCGCTGGCGATCGCCCGGCAGCAGGACGGCGTGACCGTCAGTAGCGGTGGTTACCAGACCTACCCGGTGCACCGCGACAATGTCCTCAAGGGCTGGCGCGGGCAGCAAGGCCTTGAGCTGGAAGGCAAGGACACCCTTCAGATCGGCGAGCTGCTGGGCCGTCTACAGGAAAAGCTCCAGATCAAATCAATCCATTTCTCGGTTTCCGGGGAACTGCGCCAGGCAGTGGAAAACCGTCTGATTGGCCGGGCGCTTGAGGCCTTCAAGCAGCGTGCCCGGATAGTCGCTGACAACCTGAAGGCGAGTGGCTACCGCATCGTCGATATCAATATCAGCACCTCGGCCCAGCGGCCGCCGATGCCTTACCAGGCCAGGATGATGGCGGCCCCCATGGAGGCCGCCGCGCCGGTTGCCGTCGAGGCCGGGGAGAGCGATATCGTGGTCAGCGTCAACGGTACGGTCGAACTGAAGCTACCCTGATTCCGCGCCGGCCCCCGTCTCCTGCAGGCTGGCCTCCATTACCAGGTCCGGCTCGCCGCAATGGGCGGCGATCTCGCGGCGTGCGGCATCGCGCAGGGCGAGAGCATCCTGCCAGCTTTCCCCGGTCGGCAGGATCGGCGGGCGGATGGTGACCGTTACCTGTCCCCGCAACGGGAACCAGTTGCGGCCACTGACCATTTTCCTGGTTCCCTTGATCCCGACCGGCACCACGGGCCGGTTGCTGCGCGCGGCCGTGACAAAGGCACCCATCCGGAACGGCTGCAGGCCGGGAAAGGTGATGAAGGTACCCTCCGCAAAAAACAGCAGTGTCTCGCCCTCGCGTGCACGGTGAGCCATGCGGCGCACGTCACGCGCACTCTTGTGGGGATTGAAGCGGTCGATGAATTCAACACCGAAGCGTTGCAGAATCAGGCGTATCGGCAGGATGCGGGAGAGTTCCCCCTTGACGATGAAGTGGAAGGGGATGTCCAGCGCTGCTGTCAGCGCGAATCCATCCAGGTAGCTGGCATGGTTGGCGACCACTACCTGCGGCTGCTCGCGGTCAAGGTGTTCGCGCCCGTGAACGATCAAGGGCGTCAAGCTGGCCTTGAACAGCAGGCGCGCCCCCGCACGTGCGATCCGGTTACGCCAGCCTTGCAACGGTGCGAAGACCACCAGCGCGCCGGTCAGCAGGCTGATAGCAACAAAGACCGGCCAGGCGTACAGGGCATACAACCATTGTGCCGCACTGTGTCCGCCCCCGGTCGACTGCGCCGCCTGGCCCCTGCCAAAGGCGCCCAGTAGCAGCTCGTCGGAGTCATTGTCGGTACCCGGCATACACACCGCTCCCCCCGCATCGAGTTCTTTACCGTTTGCCATGGCGTGTATCGCCCTTAACAGCTCGGCGGGCGTGGCACAGTTGATGGCGATCTTCTCGGCGAGTTGCACGGCAAAATGCTGGTCGATCCGCTGGCGCAGTTCCATGCGTGCCATACTGTCCAGGCCGAGGTCACGCTCAAGATGTGAATCCGGCAGGAAGCGGATATGTCGCCATTTCGGATGCATCTCGCCCACCATGGTCCGAATGACCCTCATCAGGCTGGGCATGTCCACCATTGAGGGGTCTTTGGGTGGAGAGAGTGTGGCGCTGTTCATCAGAGGTGCGTGGCGGGGTCGGCAGCTGTACTGACCAATACTGTTAGGTTAACCCGATCTGCTTGTTTATGCTAATGTAAAAGGACCATGAAGCAAATAGTTTGCTCCCCTTATTCCCGGTTCAGGCGGCTGCTGTTGATGCTGCTGTTGCTGGCGCCGGTCTGGTATCCGGCGGCGGAAAACCGGGTCGCGGTGATACTCGATATCCAGGGCGCGATCGGACCCGCAACCGGCGATTACATACACCGTGGTATTGAAAAGGCGCAGCAGCGCAACGCGGCACTGGTGATCCTGCGGATAGACACGCCGGGCGGCCTGGATACCTCGATGCGGGATATCATCCAGAATATCATGGTATCCACTATTCCTGTGGTCAGCTATGTCTGGCCCGGTGGCGCACGGGCGGCCAGCGCGGGTACCTATATCCTCTATGCCAGCCACGTGGCTGCCATGACACCCGGTACCAATCTGGGTGCTGCCACACCGGTGGAGATCGGCGGCATCCCGGAACCGGAGGACCTGATGAAAAAGGGACAGGCCCCGGACGAAGCGACCGCGCCGGCTGACACGGAAGGTGGCGATACCATGGAACGCAAGCGGGTCAATGATGCCGTTGCCTACATCCGCAGTCTTGCCCACATGCGCGGGCGCAATGCCGAGTGGGCCGAGATCGCGGTGCGCAAGGGCGAGAGCCTGCCGGCCGGTGAAGCGCTCGAGCAGGGCGTGATCGACCTGGTGGCGCTCGACATGGATGACCTGTTGGAACAGTTGCACGGGCGCCGCGTCACCATCATGGGTGAGACCCGGGAACTTGACACGATGGGCCTGCAGACCACCCTCATCGAACCGGACTGGCGCAGTCGTCTGCTGTCAGTGATTGCCGATCCCAACGTGGCCTACGTGCTGATGTTGATCGGTATCTACGGGCTGTTCTTCG
>CAMYJZ010000023.1 GCA_947258845.1 uncultured Ectothiorhodospiraceae bacterium
GGACGAGCTGTTCCAGGTGGTGTATATCGATCATTTCGGCAATGCCATCAGCGGGGTGCGGGCCACGGCGCTGCCAGCGGACGCGCTGCTGGAAATCAACAGCCATGTGCTGCATGTGGCACATACCTTTTCCGATGTGGCCGAGGGCGAGGCGTTCTGGTATGCAAACTCCAGCGGGCTGGTCGAGATTGCCGTGAACCGGGGGCGGGCCAGCGAGCTGCTCGGGGCCCGGACCGGTATGCCGATTGCCCTGGCCCACCCGTCCGGCTGACGCCGGGCTGCCGTGGCCGGGATCAGCCGGCGGCGCGCCTTTTCCGGCGGCGCGGTTTCAGGACATTCTTGAGGAAATGCCCGGTGTGCGACTGCGTGTTGGCAGCGATGTCGGCGGGCGTGCCGGTGGCCACGATGTTGCCGCCGCGGATGCCGCCTTCCGGTCCCAGGTCGATAACCCAGTCGGCGGTCTTGATGACATCCAGGTTGTGTTCGATGACGATGACGGTGTTGCCGTGATCGCGCAGGCGATGAAGTACCACCAGCAGCTGGGCGATATCGTGAAAGTGCAGACCGGTGGTCGGTTCGTCGAGGATGTAGAGGGTCTTGCCAGTGTCGCGCTTGGACAGTTCGCGCGCGAGTTTCACGCGTTGCGCCTCACCCCCGGACAGGGTGGTCGCATTCTGCCCGAGCTTGATATAGGTCAGGCCGACATCGATCAGCGTCTGCAGTTTGCGGGCCACCGCCGGGATGGGGCTGAAGAAGGGCAGGGCGTCTTCCACTGTCATCTCCAGTACCTCATGGATGTTCTTGCCCTTGTAGCGCACCTCCAGCGTTTCCCGGTTGTAGCGTCGTCCCTTGCACACATCGCAGGGGACGTAGATATCCGGTAGAAAGTGCATTTCGACCTTCAGTACCCCGTCACCCTGGCAGGCCTCGCAACGGCCCCCTTTGACGTTGAAGCTGAAGCGTCCCGGCCGGTAGCCGCGCGAGCGGGCCTCCTGGGTGGCGGCGAACAGTTCGCGGATCGGCGTGAACAGGCCGGTGTAGGTCGCCGGGTTGGAGCGTGGGGTTCGGCCGATCGGGCTCTGGTCGATGTCCACGATTTTGTCGAAGTACTCCAGCCCGCGGATGTCCTTGCAGGGCGTTCCGGACTCGGCGGCCCGGTTGAGTACCTGTGCCGCGCGCGGGTAGAGCGTGTCATTCACCAGGGTCGACTTCCCGGAGCCGGAGACCCCGGTCACGCAGGTCATCAGGCCGACCGGGAATTCCGCGGTGACTGCGTTCAGGTTGTTGCCGGTGGCGCCCTCGATGACCAGTACGCGCCCCGGGTCGGGGCTGTGTCGGTGCCCGGGTATCTCGATGCAGCGTTTGCCCGACAGGTACTGGCCGGTGAGCGAGTGTCCGTCGGCGATGATCTCCCCGGGGCGCCCCTGGGAGACGATGTGGCCGCCGTGCACGCCGGCGCCGGGCCCGATATCGACCACGTGGTCTGCGCTGCGGATGGCCTCCTCGTCATGCTCGATCACGATGACGGTGTTGCCCAGGTCGCGCAGGTGGGTGAGGGTGTTCAGCAGGCGCTTGTTGTCACGCTGGTGCAGGCCGATGGAGGGCTCGTCGAGTACGTACATAACACCGACCAGGCCGGCGCCGATCTGGCTGGCGAGCCGGATACGCTGCGCCTCCCCGCCGGACAGGGTTTCCGCGCTGCGGTCCAGGGACAGGTAGTCCAGGCCGACATTGACCAGGAAGTTCAGCCGCTGGTTGATCTCCTTGAGGATCTTGTCGGCAATCTCGCCGCGCTGGCCCTTGAGATGCAGCTGGTCGAACAGCGCCCGGCTGCTGCCAACCGGCAGGGCGGTGATATCGGGCAAGGACTTGCCGGACACGGTGACGTGGCTGGCCGCCCGGTTGAGGCGTGTGCCGCCGCAGTCCGGACAGGGCTGGGTGCCGAGATAGCGTGCCAGTTCCTCGCGCACCACGTTCGATTCTGTCTCGCGGTAGCGTCGCTGCATGTTCGAGATGATGCCCTCGAAGGGGTGGCTGCGTTCCACACTGCCACGGCGCTCGTTGAGATAACGGAAACGGATGACTTCACCCTGGCTGCCATACAGCAGGATATTCTGGATGTCCCCGGGTAGTTCGGCGAAGGGGGTCTCGATATCGAAGCCGTAATGTTCGGCCAGCGAGGTGATCAGCTGGAAGTAGTAGGCATTGCGCCGGTCCCAGCCGCGCACTGCACCGCCGGCCAGGCTGAGTTCCGGGTGGGCAACCACACGATCGGCATCGAAGAACTGGCGCACGCCGAGGCCGTCACATTCCGGGCAGGCGCCTGCCGGGTTGTTGAAGGAAAACAGCCGGGGTTCCAGTTCGGTCAGGGAATAGCCGCATTCCGGACAGGCGAAGCGGGCCGAGAAGACCAGTTCCTCCTTTTCGTGCTTGTCCATCCAGGCGATGCGCGTCAGCCCTTCCGATAGTTGCAGTGCCGTTTCGAAGGACTCGGCCATACGCTGCTGGATGCCGGGCCGGACCTTGAAGCGGTCGACAACGGCTTCGATGATATGTTTGCGGCGCAGGTCGAGCCTGGGCAGCTGATCGAGTTCCACGACCTCGCCGTCGATGCGTGCGCGGACAAAACCCTGGGCGCGCAGTTCCTCCAGCACCTGTTGGTGTTCGCCCTTGCGCGCCCTGACCACCGGGGCCAGCAGCATCAGGCGTGTGCCCTCCGGCAGTTCGAGTACATGGTCCACCATCTGGCTGACCGTCTGGGCCTCCAGCACGCTGCCGTGCTCGGGGCAGTGCGGGGTGCCGACGCGCGCGAACAGCAGGCGCAGGTAGTCGTAGATCTCCGTGATGGTGCCCACGGTGGAACGCGGGTTGTGCGAGGTCGATTTCTGTTCGATAGAGATCGCCGGTGACAGCCCCTCGATATGATCGACGTCCGGCTTTTCCATCATCGAGAGGAACTGGCGCGCATAGGCCGAGAGCGACTCGACATAACGGCGCTGGCCCTCGGCATAGATGGTGTCGAATGCCAGCGAGGATTTCCCGGAGCCGGACAGGCCGGTGATCACGATTAATTTGTCGCGTGGCAGGTCGAGATCGATATTCTGCAGGTTATGGGTGCGTGCACCCCTGATCTGTATGGTGTTCATCTGGTTTCCGGCGAAAACGGCAACCTGTTAATATACGGCGTTTTCACGGTCACAGGCAAAGAGGTTAAAAAAAGTGAGCCAGGACTCCGGGTCAGTGACCGGTATGAACCGTACCGAATTGCGGGCGGCCTTTTCCCTGGCCGGCGTATATGCCCTGCGTATGCTGGGGTTGTTCATGATCCTGCCGGTGTTTGCCCTGTATGCCGGGGAGCTGGAGGGCGTGACCCCGGCGCTGACCGGGCTGGCCATCGGTGCCTATGGCATCACCCAGGCACTGCTGCAGATCCCCGCCGGCCTGCTGTCCGATCGCATTGGCCGCAAACCCGTCATCATCGCTGGCCTGCTGGTGTTCGCCTTCGGCAGCGTGGTCGCTGCCCAGGCGGAGTCCATCCAGGTGGTGATCCTCGGCCGTGCCCTGCAGGGGGCCGGTGCCATTGCCGCCGCCGTAATGGCGCTGACCGCCGACCTGACGCGTGAACACCATCGCATCAAGGCCATGGCCCTGATCGGCATGAGTATCGGCCTGTCGTTTGCAGCAGCGCTGATCCTGGGGCCGCTGCTGTATGACTGGGTCGGGGTACCGGGAATCTTCTGGATCACCGCCGCGCTGGCGCTGGGTGGTGTGGGCGTGGTGGCCTTCATCGTGCCCAGGCCGGTCGCCCTCCACGTACACCGGGAGGCCGAGGCGGTGCCCGCGCAATTCGGCCGGGTGCTGCGCAACGCCGAGCTGCTGCGGCTCGATTTTGGCATCCTGGTGCTGCACACCGTGTTGACCGCGACCTTTGTGGTTATGCCGCTGGTGCTGCGTGACGGGGTGGGCCTGGCGGCCGACAGGCACTGGGGTGTCTATCTGCCGGTCCTGTTGTGCTCGGTGCTGCTCATGGTGCCTTTCATTATTCAGGCGGAGCGCAAGGGGCGGGTGAAGCCGGTATTCCTGGGCGCAGTCGCCGTGCTGGCGCTGGCGCAGGCCGGCCTGTACCTGCTGCCGCTATCGCTGGTCACGGTGATCGTGCTGTTGTTCGTGTTTTTTACCGCCTTCAACCTGCTGGAGGCCATGCTGCCGTCACTGGTCTCGCGGGTTGCGCCGGTCGACTGCCGCGGGACCGCGATGGGGTTCTACTCCAGCTCCCAGTTCTTCGGCGCCTTCCTCGGTGGCGTCCTGGGCGGGCTGGTGCAGGGCTGGTTCGGGCTGCAGGTGGTGTTTGCTGCGGCCGCGCTGCTGCTGCTGCTCTGGCTGGCCACGGCGATGCCGATGCAGCCGCCGCGCAAGCTGGCCAACTATGTCCACAGGATTGACGCGCGGGACTCGGCCGACGCCGAGCGCATCGCGCGGGAACTGACCGGCCTGGTCGGGGTAGCCGAGGCGGTTGTCATCCCGGAGGACGGGGTGGCCTACCTCAAGGTGGACAAGCGGATGTTCGACGCGGCCGCCCTGCCCTGAAATGGCTGGGCCGGGCAGGCAGGATTGCATAGATCGGCCGCCCCCCATCGCATAGAATAGAGGCCGGATACACCTGCGCTGAGCGTTCGCGACAGCGGGGTGCGGACCACAGGGAAAGTGAATGGATACCCAGAACAGGAGAGCACAATGGCACGAGGAGTAAACAAGGTAATTCTGATAGGCAATCTGGGCAGGGACCCGGAAGTCCGCTACATGCCGAGTGGCAACGCGGTGGCCAATGTCACGCTGGCGACGACGGATGCCTGGAAGGACAAGCAGAGCGGCGAGAAGCAGGAACGCACCGAATGGCACAATATTGTGTTCTACAGCCGCCTGGCCGAGATTGTGGGGGAGTACCTGAAAAAGGGATCACAGGTCTACGTCGAGGGCAGGCTGCAGACCCGCAAATGGCAGGACAAGAGCGGCAACGACCGCTACACCACAGAGATCATCGCCAGTGAAATGCAGATGCTGGGAGGTCGCGGCGGCAGCACCGGTTATAGCGCTGAACCGGCCCCCGCGGCTGCAAAGGCGGCGGCCACGGACAGTGGCGGATCGGGGGGTGATTTCGATGATGACATCCCGTTCTGAAGATTGCCTCCGGCATTGATGTTATGAACAAGGCCTGCACAGCAGGCCTTTTTTCTGCCTACAGGGATGCAGGTACATCGCGGGCGCAGGGGTGCGCGAGAGCGATACGCCTGTCGTGCGCGCGTGGCCGCTGCTGGCATGTCATACAAATCCGCTGCACCCCTTCATTTATGTACCGGCGCTGAAAAAAACCCAACATCTTGGGTTTGTACCCCGGATATAATACCTGGATAGTGGTAAATTCAGGCCGCCGTGCCCCCCGGGCGCGGGCGTAAAAATTTTTTAGTTCGCAACTTACTGTAGGTAATTGCAGCAAGCATTTGATTTACAATTTATATGTTTAAGGTGTTGCCTTGCGGAATTCAGAACCTGAGCTAAGTTACTGCCCGAAAAGGAGATTCTTTTGTTTTTTTGCTTGACAGAAACGATCCTGGCTCCCTATAGTGTCGCAAAGTGGGAATCAGTGGTAATAAATGGGGATTTGGGGAGCTTAGGGGGCAAAAGTGTTTCGTGGTGGCAGCACAGTCAATCTGGATGTGAAGGGGCGGCTGGCCTTCCCCACCCGTTACCGGGCAGTGCTGGAGGAACGCTGTGAAGGACGCGTAGTACTGACCGTCCACGACGACCGCTGCCTGCTGCTGTACCCCTACCCGGACTGGGATGAGATCGAACGCAAACTGGTCCGCCTTCCAAACCAGGACAAGCGCACCCGTACCTTGCAGCGCATGTTGCTGGGCCATGCCACCGAACTCGAGATCGACAAGAACGGCCGGATCCTGATTCCGCCGCGCTTGCGTGAATTCGCCAGTCTGGACAAGCGGGTGGTGCTTGCCGGCCTGGGAAACAAATTTGAAATCTGGAATGAACAGACCTGGGAACAAAATTGTGGTGAATGGGTGTCAGATGAGCGCGATAGCGGCGAGCTGCCGGACTCACTGGGATCACTGACGCTCTGATTCATGGTAAGGGATTACACACACCAGCCGGTACTGCTCGACGAAGTGCTGGAAGGGCTCGATATACGGATGGATGGCGTGTACGTGGATGGAACCTTCGGTCGTGGCGGGCATGCGGGGGCCATTCTTGGCAGGCTGGGACCGGAGGGCAGGTTGCTGGCGATGGACAAGGACCCGGAGGCAGTGCAGTCGGCCGAAGAACAATACGGTAGTGATCCACGATTCGAGATAGAGCAGGGTGCATTCACGATGCTGAGTCATCTGGTTGCGCAGCGACAATTGCAGGGACGAATCAACGGCATGTTGCTGGACCTTGGCGTTTCCTCGCCGCAGCTCGATGATCCCTCGCGTGGATTCAGTTTTTCCGACGACGGCCCGCTCGACATGCGTATGGACCCCGGTACCGGCATCAGTGCCGCACAGTGGCTCGCGCAGGCCAGCGAGTCCTCCATCAGCGATGTACTCAAGACCTATGGCGAGGAGCGCTTCGCGCGCCGCATCGCGCGCGCACTGGTCGCGGCACGCAACACGGCTCCCATCGAGACAACCCGCCAGCTGGCGGAACTGGTCGCGGCGGCCGTGCCGGTGCGTGAGAAGAACAAGCACCCCGCCACGCGCAGTTTCCAGGCGCTACGCATCTACATCAATCATGAACTCGATGACTTGAAGTCGGTGCTCGCGCAGGTGCCGGATATCCTGGCGGTACACGGTCGGCTGGCGGTGATCAGCTTCCACTCTCTCGAGGACCGAATGGTGAAGCGTTACATTCGCCGCGAGTATCAGGGTGAGCCATTGCCACCGGATTTTCCTCTGGCGGGCCTGGCCCACCAGCCGCGCCTGCGGCCGGTTGGCAAGGCCATTCGTGCGGGTGCGGCAGAGGTGGCCCGCAATCCGCGTGCCCGCAGCGCGGTCCTGAGGCTGGCGGAGCGCCTGCAATGAGCATGAAGCCGATGACCACACTCATCCTGCTGCTGGCCGTCATCGTGTCATCGGTGGGAGTGGTATATGCCCGTCACCAGAATCGCATGCTGTTCGTCGAACTGCAGGCACTGAGCTACGAGAAGGACCGCATGGATGTCGAGTGGGGCCAGCTGCAGCTGGAACAAAGCACGCTGACGACCCACGGGCAGGTGGAGCAGGCGGCGCGTACCCGCCTGGGGATGATCAATCCGGTACCGGATAGCTTCGTAATCGTGAGGCCATGAACAGGAACGCAACATTTTCAGTGCAGCCGGGCCGGCGCGTACTGCTGATCCTGGCCATGCTGCTGGCGCTGCTTACGCTGGTGTGGCGTGCCGTCGGGCTGCAGGTCCTGGACAAGGATTTTCTGCAGACCCAGGGCCAGGCACGCCACCTGCGCGTGGTAGAACTGCCGGCGCATCGCGGCATGATCCTGGACCGTCACAACGAGCCGCTGGCGGTGAGCACACCTGTGGAGTCTGTCTGGGTCAACCCGCAGGAACTGGAGAGCGTGCAGGAAGGCATCTCCACGCTGTCACGCCTGCTGTCGCTCGATCGTGACCACGTGCAGCAGCAGCTGGCGCGGAATGTGGAGCGCGAATTTGTTTACCTGCGCCGTCACATCAGTCCCTCGCTGGCTGCACAGGTCAGGATGCTGGACATACCGGGCGTCTACCTGCAGAAGGAATACAAGCGCTATTACCCGGGCGGTGAGGTGACCGCGCATGTGGTCGGCTTCACCAATATCGATGATGTCGGTCAGGAAGGGCTGGAGCTGGCCTACGGGGAGTGGCTGCGCGGCGAGCCGGGCGCCAAGCGGGTAATCAAGGACGGCCGGCGTCATGCAGTCGAGGATGTGGAGAGCATTCGTCGTCCGCATCCCGGCAAGGACCTGGTGTTGAGCATCGATCGCCGCATCCAGTACCTCGCCTATCGTGAACTGAAGGCGGCCATGCAGGAGCACAAGGCGCAGTCGGCATCGGCGGTGGTGCTGGACATCGAGACCGGAGAAGTGCTGGCCATGGTCAACCAGCCGTCCTACAACCCCAACAACCGGCAGCAATTGCAGCGCAGCAAGCTGCGCAACCGTGCGGTCACCGACGTGTTCGAGCCGGGTTCAACGATAAAACCGTTTATCGTCGCCGCCGCACTCGAGGGCGGGCGCTACGCCCCGGACACGCCGGTGGACACCGGACCGGGCTGGTTGCGGGTCGGCGTGAACACCGTCAAGGATGTGCGTGACTACGGCAAGCTGGATGTCGCCGGCGTCATTCGCAAGTCAAGCAACGTGGGTATCACCAAGATCGCCCTTTCACTGCCGGCCGAGCGTATCTGGTCGCTGCTGTCTGATCTCGGCTTCGGTATCCAGAGTGACAGCGGGTTTCCGGGTGAGGCCTCCGGGCTGCTGGTGGGTTACCGCAACTGGAACCCGATCGAAACGGCCACCCTGGCATTCGGTTACGGCATCTCGGCGACCCCCTTGCAGCTCGCCCGGGCCTACGCGGTCCTGGGGGCAGAGGGGATCAGGCGGCCCGTCAGTTTCCTGCGCCAGGGTGCCGCGCCACGCGGTGAACGGGTCCTGCCGGCGCGAGTAGTACGGCAGCTGATGACGATGCTGGAGGAAGTCACCGGCCCCGAGGGTACCGCCCTGGCCGCACGCGTGGCCGGTTACCGGGTGGGTGGCAAGACCGGCACCGTGCGCAAGTCGATTGCGGGTGGCTATGCGGATGACAGATATCTCGCGGTGTTCGCCGGTGTGGCCCCGGTTACCCGGCCGCGCCTGGCGATGGTGGTCATGGTGAATGAACCCGGCAACGAAGAGTATTACGGCGGTCAGGTAGCGGCACCGGTGTTTTCGCGGGTGATGTCGGGTGCGCTGCGTCTGATGGCGGTACCGCCGGATAATTACCCGCTGCTGGAAACCCGTAACGAGACTTCAGGAGAACCGGCATGATGACGGCAAAGGCACTGATGACAGACCATAGCCTGTCGGGCCTGCTGCATGGCCTGACCGAGGCATCATTCAGGCAGGAGGTGGCGCTCTCGGGCCTGGCGCTTGACAGTCGCAAGGTGCAGTCGGGTGACCTGTTCCTGGCCGTGGCAGGCAGCAGGACCCATGGCCTGCACCACGCGCGTCAGGCCATCGCCCTGGGTGCGGCCGCCGTAGCCTGGGAGCCGGCGGCCGATGAGCCCGGGCTGGCCGAACTGGCGGCCCTGTTGCCGGTGCCCGTTATATCGATTCGCGGGCTCAGCCGACTGGTCGGCCTGATCGCCGATCGCTTCTATGGCCACCCCTCTCACGGCCTGTTCGTGATCGGCGTCACCGGCACGGACGGCAAGACCTCCTGCAGTCATTACATCGCCCAGGCGCTGGACAGCAGCGACCGCCGTTGCGGCGTGATCGGCACCCTGGGCTACGGCCTGTACAGCGAACTGAGCACCGCCACCCATACCACACCGGATGCGCTGACCATGCAGCAATCCCTCTACACAATGCAGCAGAAGGGTGTGCGCTGCGTGGTGGCCGAGGTCTCCTCGCATGCCATGGATCAGGCGCGGGTGAGCGGGGTGGACTTCGATGTGGCGGTGCTGACCAACCTGTCGCGCGATCACCTCGACTATCACGGTGATGTGGAATCCTATGCCTGGGCCAAGCGCAAGCTGTTTCACAGCAGCGGGTTGCGCTATGCCGTTATCAATGCCGACGATGCCTTCGGACGTACCCTGCTGGATGACATACCGCCGGGCGTGGCGCCGGTTGCCTATCGTCTTGAAGGCGAACCTTACCGGACCCGCTACCCGGCTCAATGGGTCATCGGTAGCAAGCTGAAGCTGGATCTCGGCGGCATGTCCCTCGAGGTACGTACCCCCTGGGGTAGCGGCGTGCTGGAGAGTTCACTACTGGGGCGTTTCAATGCCAGTAACCTGCTGGCCTCGCTGGCCAGCCTGTGCGTGTCCGGGCTGCCGTTTGAGGAGGCCCTGCTGCGCCTGGCGCGCACGCGCACCGTGCCAGGGCGCATGGAGCGTTTCGATATGGGACCCGACAGGCCCCTGGCGGTGGTGGACTACGCGCATACCGCGGGCGCGCTGGACGAGGTGCTGAAGGCCCTGCGGGTTCATTGTGAAGGGAAACTATGGTGTGTGTTCGGTGCCGGCGGCGACCGTGACCGCGGCAAGCGGCCGCTGATGGCGGCGGTCGCGGAGCGGCGTGCAGACCGGATCGTGCTCACGGATGACAATCCGCGCAACGAGGATCCGGAGCGCATCATGGCCGATATCTGCACCGGACTGGAACATCCCGAACAGGTACGCATCGAGCACGACCGGGGTGCCGCCATCAGCGGCACCCTGGAAGAGGCCGGTCCGGACGACATCGTGCTGATCGCCGGCAAGGGTCATGAGACGGTGCAAATCGTTGCTGACAAGTCGCTACCCTTCAGTGACCGCGAGCGCGTCATGGCAGTGCAGCGGGAATGGGCACGATGATGGCGATGCAGCTCTCGGAGGCCGCGCAGGTGCTCGATGGCCGTTGTGTCGCCGGCGACGTTTTCTTCCGCGGTGTCAGCACCGACACCCGTCAGCTTCAGGCGGGTAACCTGTTCGTGGCGCTGCAGGGGCCGAATTTCGATGGTCACGATTATCTCGAGGCGGCGCGCGAGCAGGGTGCCGCCGCGGCCGCTGTCAGCCAGCCGCGGGAAACCGCGCTGCCCTTGCTCGAGGTAGCCGATACCCGGATGGCGCTCGGGCGGCTGGCGGCCAACTGGCGCAGCCGTTTCGCGCTGCCGCTGGTGGCGATCACCGGCAGCAACGGCAAGACCACGGTGCGCGCCATGACCGATGCCATCCTTTCCCGTGCAGGCCGTACCCTGTCGACCCGCGGCAACCTCAACAACGATATCGGGCTGCCGCTGACCCTGGCGCGCCTGTCCGCGGATGACCGTTACGCGGTGATCGAGATGGGCGCCAACCATCCGGGCGAGATCGACTACCTGGCACGGATTGCCCGGCCCACGATCGCGGTCGTTACCAATGCCGGCCCGGCGCACCTGGAAGGTTTTGGCGACCTGGAGGGCGTGGCCCGGGCCAAGGGCGAGGTGTTTGCCCAGCTGGCTGCGGGGGATACCGCCGTAATCAATGCCGATGACCGCTTTGCCCCGTTGTGGCGCGAACTGGCCGGTGCCGCGCAGGTCATCGATTTCGGGCTGCAGCAGCCGGCCGCGGTACAGGCCGACTGGAAAGGCGATGTCAGCGGCAGCCGGGTGGTGCTGAAGACGGCCCGGGGCGAGCTTGAAGTCCAGCTGCCGCTTCCCGGGCGGCACAACGTCATGAATGCCCTGGCCGCCACGGCCGCGGCCCTGGCCGCCGGCGCGGATCCGGAAATGGTGCGCCAGGGACTGGAATCGCTGGCGCCGGTCGCCGGGCGTTTCAGCGTCCGGCACCTGCCCGACGGGGTGACCCTGATCGATGACAGCTACAACGCCAACCCCGAGTCACTGCAGGTCGCGCTCGACGTGCTGGCAACGGCGCCGGGAGAGACCTGGCTGGTGCTGGGGGACATGGGCGAACTGGGTGTGGAAGCGGCGGCGCTGCATCGCGAGGCCGGTCGCCGGGCGCGCCGTGCAGGCATTGACCGGGTGTTCGGACTGGGTGAACTGGCGCAGGCGGCAGTGGACGCCTTCGGTGACCAGGGTATGGCCTTCGACACGCTGGCTGCGCTACTGGTGACGCTGGACGGTTTGCGCCACCCCGAACTGACCATCCTGGTGAAGGGCTCGCGGCGCATGCGCATGGAGCGGGTTGTCGATGCCCTGGGGGGCGGTGCCCGGAACCCATCCAGCCAGCCGGAGGCGCGCCACTAATCATGCTTGTCTACCTTGCGGAATATCTGAGTCAGTACCACAGCGGCTTCAATGTTTTCCAGTACCTGACCCTGCGCGCCATCTTCGGGGTGCTGACGGCACTGTTGATTTCTTTCGTCGTGGGTCCGGAAATGATCCGCCGCCTCGGGCATTACCAGATCGGCCAGACGGTGCGTAACGACGGGCCGGAAACACACCTGGTCAAGGCCGGTACGCCGACCATGGGCGGGGCGCTGATCCTGGTTGCCGTGGCCATTGCCACCCTGCTGTGGGCGGACCTGTCCAACCGTTATGTCTGGGTGGCGCTGCTGGTCACCCTGTTGTTCGGCGGTATCGGCTGGGTCGATGACTACCGCAAGCTGGTACTGAAGAATTCCGACGGCCTGCCGGCCCGGGTGAAGCTGTTCTGGCAGTCGCTGATCGGTCTCGGGGTGGCGCTGTTTCTGTACCTGACGGCGGTGACGCCGGCCGAGACCACCCTGATCGTGCCCTTCTTCAAGGAGGTGGCCATTAATCTGGGCTGGCTGTATGTCGTGCTGACCTATTTCGTGATTGTCGGATCCAGCAATGCCGTCAACCTGACCGACGGCCTGGACGGCCTGGCGATACTGCCGACCGTCCTGATTGCCGGTGCGCTGGGGATCTTCGCCTACGCCACCGGCAATGTGAAGTTTGCCGTGTACCTCGGTATTCCCTACATCCGCGATGCCAGCGAGGTCGTGGTCTTTTGCGGCGCCCTGGTCGGTGCCGGGCTCGGGTTTCTCTGGTTTAACGCCTATCCGGCCATGGTCTTTATGGGCGATGTGGGTGCCCTGGCCCTGGGGGCGGCGCTGGGTATTGTCGCCGTGCTGGTGCGCCAGGAGCTGGTGTTCCTGGTCATGGGCGGGGTCTTCGTGATGGAGACCGTGTCGGTCATCCTGCAGGTCGCCTCGTACAAGCTGACCGGGCGCCGGATATTTCGCATGGCGCCCCTGCATCATCACTTCGAGTTGAAGGGATGGCCTGAGCCCAGGGTCATTGTGCGCTTCTGGATCATCACGGTGATCCTGGTGCTGGTGGGGCTGGCGACGCTGAAGATACGTTGAACGCATGGGAGTTCGGGCGGCGGATTCGACGGGCGCAGTGCAAGTGGGAATTAACTGAGGGCGGTTCGGGGTTTCAATGGCAGTTCCGGTTTCGATAATGGCAGACATGATCGACAATGCGTGCAGGACGCTGGTGGTCGGGCTCGGCAAGACCGGCCTGTCGGTGGCGCGCTACCTGTCGCATCACCAGGTGCCGGTGGCCGTTGTCGACAGCCGCGCACAGCCGCCCGGCCTGGAAGAGCTGCGCAAGGAGCTGCCGGACGACGTCGCCCTGTTCCTGGGTGGTTTCGAGGAACAGGCCTTCGAGCGGGCCGAACGCATTGTCGTCAGTCCGGGGGTGTCGATACAGGAAGCGCCGATCGCCGCGGCCGCCGCGCGCGGTGTGCCGGTCATCGGTGATATCGAACTGTTTGCCCGGGTCGCCCGCGCCCCGGTGGTGGCCATTACCGGTTCCAACGGGAAAAGTACGGTCACGACCCTGGTGAGCGCGATGGCCCAGCAGGCCGGCAAGGTAGTGCGTACCGGCGGCAATATCGGTGTGCCGGCGCTTGATCTGATTACGGACAGCGAGCCTGACCTCTACGTGCTCGAGCTTTCCAGCTTTCAGCTGGAGACCACCTGCTCACTCAGGCCCGCGGCAGCAGTAGTGCTTAATATCAGTGCGGACCACATGGATCGCTACCCCGATCTCGCGGCCTATTCAGAGGCCAAGCAGACGGTTTATCGCAACGCGGCCGTACAGGTGGTGAATGCCGATGACCCGCTGGCCTCTGCCCTGGCGGATGCGGGCCGGCGGCGGCTGCGCTTCACCCTTGGTGAGCCGGCCGCCGGTGAGTTCGGCGTGCGTGATCACCAGGGGACACCGTGGCTGGCACACGGCGCGGAACGCATCATGCCGGTGTCGGCCATCCGCCTGGCGGGCCACCACAACGTGGTGAACGTGCTGGCCGCCCTGGCCCTGGGGGATGCCATCGGCCTGCCGGTGGACGCCATGATCGAGGCGGTCAACGAGTTCCGCGGGCTGCCGCACCGTATGCAGCTGGTCGCAGAGCATAACGGTGTTCGCTGGTATAACGATTCCAAGGGCACTAACGTGGGCGCCACGCTGGCTGCCATCGACAGCGCGGAGGAGTCCGTTGTGCTGATCGCCGGCGGCGATGCCAAGGGGGCCGACCTGGGACCGCTGGCGGCGCCGCTGCAGGCCAAGGGTCGCGCGGCCGTGTTGATCGGCAAGGATGCCGCGCGGCTGCAGGCCGTACTGCAGGGCCATGTGCCGGTTACGCTGGCCACGGACATGGCGCAGGCCGTGGCGCTGGCCACGGGATTGGCGCAGCCCGGTGACAGTGTGCTGCTGTCCCCGGCCTGTGCCAGTACCGATATGTTCGGCAACTTCGAGGAGCGCGGCGACGTCTTCATCAAAGCCGTGCGGAGACAGCTCGCATGATCCCGGCCGCGGCACGCCAGGCCAGCGTAACCGGCGCCAGTGACATGCGCATGCCGCGCCTGGATTACTGGCTGCTTGGGGGTGTGCTGGCCCTGGCGGCGCTGGGGCTGGTCATGGTGGCGTCGGCATCGATCACCCTGGCCGAGCGTGAACTGGGACAGCCGTTCTACTATGCCATCCGCCAGGGAATCTATATCTGTCTGGGCGCCCTGATCGGCGTGGCCGTGTACCGTGTGCAATTGCGGTGGCTGCAACAGGGCAGCCTGGTGTTGCTGGTGGGCGGGCTTGCGCTGCTGGTCGCCGTACTCATCCCCGGCATCGGCCACGAGGTCAACGGCAGCGTGCGCTGGATCAATACCGGTCTGTTCCGCCTGCAGGTCTCCGAGCCAGCCAAGCTGATGATCCTGATTTACCTGGCGAGCTACCTGGCGCGTCACGGGGAAGAAGTACGTACCCATATCTCCGGTTTCATCAAGCCACTGGGCCTGCTGGTGCTGGCCTCGCTGCTGTTGCTGCTGGAGCCGGATTTCGGCGCTACCGTGGTGCTGGTGGCGACCGCCATGGGCATGATCTTCATCGCCGGTGTGCGCCTGCTGCAGTTTAGCGGCGTACTCGGCCTGGCCGGCCTGGCGCTCACCGGTATGGCAGTCTCGTCGCCCTATCGCATGGAGCGCCTGACCACCTTCCTGAATCCCTGGGCGGACCCCTTCAACAGCGGCTTCCAGCTGACCCAGTCACTGATTGCCATAGGTCGCGGCGAATGGTTCGGCGTCGGTCTCGGTGCCAGTATCCAGAAGCTGTTCTACCTGCCGGAGGCGCACACCGACTTTGTGTTCGCGGTACTGGCCGAGGAAATCGGCCTGCTGGGTGTGTTCATTGTGATCGCGCTGTATGTGCTGCTGGTATGGCGCGCCTTTGCCATTGCCGCACAGGCGGAGAAGGCCGGCAACGCCTTTGCCGCCCTGCTGGCATACGGCATCGGTATCTGGTTCGGCCTGCAGAGCTTCATCAACATGGGCGTCAACATGGGTCTGCTGCCCACCAAGGGACTGACATTGCCGCTGATGAGTTATGGCGGTTCCAGCATGGTGGTGATGTGCGCCGCGGTGGCCCTGCTGCTGCGGGTCGACTACGAGACCCGCTGTACCGTCAACGGCCTGCCCGCCAGCGGCACGGCCCCGGCACGCCAGCGGGGGCGACGCGCATGATGTCGGCCGCGGCCAATCGGCGACCGGTGCTGATCATGGCGGGTGGCACCGGTGGTCATGTATTCCCGGCGCTCGCGGTGGCCGACGAACTGTCGAGCCGGGGCGTGCCTGTCTCCTGGCTGGGTACCCGGCGCGGACTGGAGGCCAGGGTGGTCCCGGCGGCCGGTTATGTGCTGTCGTCGATCCGGGTCTCCGGTCTGCGCGGCAAGGGGTTGCTGCGCCTGCTGATCGCCCCGTTCATGCTGGTCTTCGCCGTGGTCCAGTCCGTAATCATCTTCCTGCGCCTGCGTCCCATGGCGGTCCTGGGCATGGGGGGCTTCGCCGCCGGCCCGGGGGGGCTGGTGGCCTGGTTGTTGCGCTGTCCGCTGGTCATCCATGAGCAGAACTCGGTGGCCGGTCTGACCAATCGCCTGCTGGCGCCGCTGGCGCGTTATGTCCTGGAGGCCTTTCCCGGCAGTCTGCCGGCGGCTCGTCATGCCGTGCATACCGGCAACCCGGTGCGCGCCGCGATTGCCGCCCTGCCGGAACCGGCGCGGCGCCTGGGCGAGCATACCGGGGCGCTGCACCTGCTGGTGATCGGCGGCAGCCTGGGTGCAGAGGTATTGAACCGGGTGGTCCCGCAGGCCGTGGCGCGCCTCCCGCTGGAGGCGCGCCCGCAGATCCATCACCAGACCGGCCGGGCGGACGCCGACGCCGTGCGCGCACGTTACCGGGAACTCGGCAGCGACGTACGGGTGGAGGCCTTCGTCGAGGACATGGCCACCGCCTATGCCTGGGCAGACCTGGTGGTGTGCCGTGCCGGCGCCCTGACCGTGGCGGAACTGTGTGCCGCCGGCGTGGCGTCGATCCTGGTGCCGTTCCCCTATGCCACCGACGACCACCAGACCGGTAATGCCGGCTACCTGGCCGACGCCGGGGCGGCCGTGCTGCTGCCGCAGCCGGAACTGACGGCGGAACGGCTGGCCGAACGGCTGGCCGCCTACAGTACCGACCGGCCGGTCCTGCTGGAGATGGCTTCCCGGGCGCGGGAACTGGCCCGGCCGGATGCGGCCCGCCAGGTGGCGGGCTTTTGCCTGCAGGCGGCCGGTCAGGCGCCCCTGCCAGGCACAGCGGGAGGCGCGGCATGAGTCTGCCGGAACGCCCCACGGCCGCCGCGCAGCCACAGGGCATGGGCCGGGTGCGGCGCATTCACTTCGTCGGTGCCGGTGGCGCCGGCATGGGCGGTATCGCCGAGGTGCTGCATAACCTCGGTTACGTGGTGAGCGGCTCCGACCTGCGCGAGAACGCGGTCACCCGGCGCCTGGCCCGGCTGGGTGTACAGGTCTGGATCGGCCACGCTGCCGACCACGTGGCCGAATGCGATGCCGTGGTGGTGTCCTCAGCCATCGCTGCCGACAACCCCGAACTGGTCGCGGCCCGGGAGCAGCGACTGCCGGTGGTGCCGCGGGCCGAAATGCTCGCCGAGCTGATGCGCTTCCGCTACGGGATCGGCGTGGCCGGCACCCACGGCAAGACCACCACCACCAGCCTGATCACCAGCCTGCTGGCCGAGGGCGGGCTCGACCCGACCTTCGTGATTGGCGGCCAGCTCAATAGTGCCGACAGCCACGCCCGGCTGGGCGACGGCCACTACCTGGTGGCCGAGGCCGATGAGAGCGATGCCTCGTTCCTGTACCTGCAGCCATCGATGGCCGTGGTGACCAATATCGATGCCGATCACCTGTCGACCTACGAGGGGGATTTCGAGCGCCTGCGCCAGACCTTCGTCGAATTCCTGCATCACCTGCCGTTCTACGGCCTGGCGGTGCTGTGCCTGGATGATCCCGAGGTACGCAACGTCCTCGGCGAGGTCACCCGTCCGGTGATCACCTACGGATTCGATGCGGATGCCGATGTGCAGGCCGCCGACCTGCAGCAGCAGGGCATGCAGACGCATTTCACGGTGCGCCGTTCCGCGCACGCCGACCTTGCCGTGATCCTCAATCTGCCGGGTCGTCACAATGTCCTGAATGCCCTGGCGGCAATTGCGGTGGCCTCCGAGCTGGGGGTGTCCGATGCCGCCATCCAGCAGGGACTGGCCCATTTCCAGGGTATCGGCCGGCGCTTCCAGGTCACCGGCGAGGTGACTGGCCCTGCCGGCACGGTGTTGCTGATCGATGATTATGCCCATCACCCGCGCGAGATCGCGCCGACGCTGGCCGCGGTACGTGCCGGCTGGCCGGGACGACGTCTGGTGGTGGCCTTCCAGCCGCACCGCTACAGTCGCACCCGCGACCTGTTCGATGACTTCACCCAGGTGCTGTCCGAGGTGGACGTGCTGCTGCTCGGCGAGGTGTATGCGGCCGGCGAGGCCCCCGTCAGCGGCGCCGACGGGCGCGCCCTGTGCCGCGGCATTCGTGCACGCGGGAATATCGACCCGGTGTTTGTGGAACACATCCAGGAATTGCCGCAGTTGCTGCGGGACATCCTGCAGGACGGTGATGTTTTGCTGACGCTGGGTGCCGGCGATATCGGCGCCGTCGCGGCCCGGCTGGCGGATGAGCTGCAGGCGGCAGGGGGAAGCGATGACTGATACAGACCGGTGGCAACGGGGATGATGGTGGCCGAACAGACATCACAGTGGCGCGGCGAGCTGCATTATGACGAGCCCATGGCGGCGCATTGTTCATGGCGTGCCGGAGGTTCGGCACGGCGCTATTACCAGCCCGCCGATATCGCAGACCTGTGTGCCTTCCTGCGCGACCTGGACCGGAACGAGCCGCTGGTGTGGCTGGGGCTCGGCAGCAATCTGCTGGTGCGTGATGGCGGCTTCCCCGGCACGGTCATTACCACCTTCGGTGCCCTGGCGACCTTCGAGTGGCTGGATGACCAGACCCTGCGTGCCGGCTGCGGCGTGACCTGCAGCAAGGTGGCGCGCCTGAGTGCCCGGGCCGGGCTGGTCGGCGCCGAGTTCCTGGCCGGGATACCCGGCACCATGGGCGGCGCGCTGGCCATGAATGCCGGGGCCTTTGGTGGCGAGACCTGGGCCTCGGTCGTGGCGGTGGAAACGGTGGACCACGAGGGGCGCCTGCACACCCGCTATCCGGATGAGTACCGCATCGGCTACCGCAGCGTGACGGGGCCGCAGGGCGAATGGTTTGTTGCCGCACAGCTGCGGCTGGAACCCGGAGATGCGGCGGCCGCACAGGAGCGCATACGCAAACTGCTGGCGCAGCGCGGCGCTACCCAGCCAACCCAGCAGTACAGCTGCGGTTCGGTGTTCCGCAACCCGCCGGGTGATTACGCCGCGCGCCTGATCGAGGCCGCGGGGCTCAAGGGGACTGCCATCGGGGGTGCCGTGGTCTCGGAGAAACATGCCAACTTCATCATCAACACGGGCAGCGCCAGTGCGGCGGACATCGAGGCCCTGATCGGGCGGGTGCGTGAACGGGTGGAAGAGGCGCACGGCGTGGTGCTGGAAACGGAGGTCCGCATCGTGGGTGACAAGGCGGCGGCTGGATCCGGCGATGGGTGATACGAGTAAACACAGTGAGACGGGATTCGGCAAGGTGGCGGTGCTGATGGGCGGGGAGTCGGCTGAGCGCGAGATCTCGCTGCAGAGCGGGATGGCCGTGTTGCAGGCGTTGCAGGTGGCAGGCATCGATGCGCACGGCCTGGATACGGTGGACGCGGGCCTGGTGAGCGAACTCTCCGGCGGTGGCTACGCCCGCGCCTTCATTGCCCTGCACGGCCGCGGCGGTGAGGACGGCGTCATACAGGGCCTGCTGGACATGCTGGGCCTGCCCTACACCGGCAGCGGGGTGCTCGGTTCCGCGCTGGCCATGGACAAGCTGCGCACCAAACAGGTGTGGGAAAGCGCGGGTATCCCGACACCACCGTTCACCGTACTCGATGATCTGGCCGAGGTCGCTGCCCGCAAGGATGCCCTGCAATACCCGGTGATCGTCAAGCCGGCGCACGAGGGCTCGAGTATTGGTATCAGCAAGGTCGATGCCGCCGGGCAGCTGGCGCATGCATGGGAACTGGCGCGGGAATACGATGACGAGATTATTGCAGAGCAGTGGATCTCGGGAAGGGAGTACACCGCCGGGATCCTGGGGGATGAGACCCTGTCGCTGATCTGCCTGGAGACGCCCAACACCTTCTATGACTACGCGGCCAAATACGAGGCCGTAACGACGCGCTACCTGATTCCCTGCGGCCTGGCAGGGGAGCTCGAGGCACGCCTGCAGGCACAGGCGCTGGCCGCCTTCCGCGCCGTAGGGGCAAGCGGCTGGGGGCGGGTGGATTTCATGCTGGACGCGGATGACCGGCCCTGGTTTATCGAGGTCAACACCGTGCCGGGACTCACCGATCACAGCCTGGTGCCGATGGCCGCGCGTGCCGGCGGCATGGATTTTACCCGGCTGGTCTGCCGCATCCTGGAAACCACACTGGTGCAGCCGGCGGCTGCCAGCGGAGGGCCCGATGCCTAAGTCCCGGCGCCCGACCCTGCAACAGGCCCTGGCGGCATTCGTGCAGGCGCATTTTCGCTCCCTGACCGGCCTGCTGTTGCTGACGCTGCTGGCGATCTCGGTCATGCAGGGCGTGGAGTGGCTGCAGGACCCCTACCGCTTCCCGTTGCGCGTCGTGGAGATCGAGGGCGAGTTGCGCCATCTGCAAAAGGAACCACTGCAGCAGAGCCTTGCCCCGCATATCACGGGCGGTTTCTTCAGCGTCGATGTTGCGGGTATCCGTGAAGTGGTCGAAGGCCAGAGCTGGGTTTATGAGGCACGGGTCCAGCGGGTCTGGCCGGACATCCTCAGTGTGACCATAGAGGAGCAGGACCCGATCGCCCATTGGGGTGAGGACGGTTTTCTGAACCGCTACGGTGAGTCTTTTGTTCCCGTACATATGCCCGAGTTGAGCGGCCTGGCGCGGCTCTCCGGCCCGGCCGGGCATGAGCGGACGGTGCTGGAACAGTACCAGGCCATGGCCAGGAAGCTGGCCAGGCTGAACATGCAGGTCACCCGCGTGGTCCTGGACCAGCGCCGTGCCTGGCATGTGGAACTGGACAACGGTGTGATCCTGGAGCTTGGACGCACGGATACCCACCGGCGTCTGCAACGTTTCGTGCAGACCTACGATGAGGTATTCGCGGCACGCCTCGATGAACTGCGGCGTGTTGATCTGCGCTACAGCAACGGTTTTTCGGTCGACTGGCGCCAGGCGTCGACAACTGCGGATGAGGGCAAGGGTTAGGCAGATGCCAAAGAAGAGTGAAAAGAACCTGATCGTGGGTCTCGATATCGGGACCTCCAAGGTGGTTGCCATCGTGGGTGAGATTACCCCGGAAGGCTCGATCGAGGTAATCGGTATCGGGTCGCATCCATCGCGCGGCCTGAAGAAGGGAGTGGTCGTCAATATCGAGTCCACGGTGCACTCGATTCAGCGCGCCATCGAGGAGGCCGAGCTGATGGCCGGTTGCCAGATTCACTCGGTGTATGCCGGGATCGCGGGCAGCCATATTCGCAGCCTGAATTCACACGGCATCGTGGCGATCAAGGACAAGGAGGTGACCGCGGGTGACGTGGAACGGGTCATCGATGCCGCACGTGCCGTGGCCATTCCGGCAGACCAGAAGATCCTGCACATCCTGCCGCAGGAATTCCTGATCGATAACCAGGAAGGCATCCGCGAGCCGGTGGGTATGTCCGGGGTGCGGCTGGAGGCCAAGGTGCACATGGTCACCGGGGCGGTCAGTGCCGCCCAGAACATCATCAAGTGCGTGCGCCGCTGCGGCCTCGAGGTCGACGACATCATCCTGGAGCAGCTGGCATCGAGCTACTCGGCTCTGACCGAGGACGAAAAGGAGCTGGGTATCTGCATGGTGGATATCGGCGGCGGCACCACCGATATTGCCGTGTTCACGGAGGGGGCCATCCGTCATACCGCGGTGATTCCGATTGCCGGCGACCAGGTTACCAATGACATCGCGGTTGCCCTGCGCACGCCCACCCAGTTCGCCGAGCAGATCAAGATCAAGTACGCCTGCGCCCTGACCCAGATGGCCAGCTCCGACGAGAGTATCGAGGTTCCGAGTGTCGGTGACCGCCCGCCGCGGCGCCTGGCGCGTCACACCCTCGCCGAGGTCGTGGAACCGCGCTACGAGGAGTTGCTCTCGCTGGTGCAGGCGGAACTGCGGCGCAGCGGGTTCGAAGACCTGGTGGCTGCCGGCATCGTGTTGACCGGCGGCAGTTCCAAGATCGAGGGTCTGGTCGAGCTTGCCGAGGAGGTGTTTCACATGCCGGTACGGCTGGGTGTACCCCAGTATGTGACCGGCCTGGTGGATGTAGTGCGTAATCCCATCTACGCAACCGGAGTCGGTCTGTTGCTGTTTGGCCATCACAATCGTGACCAGCGTGCGCTGGATGCCAGGCTGGGGAAGGGCTTGCGTGGGGTGTGGGACAGGATGAAGGGCTGGTTTCAGGGGAATTTCTGAGGGGGGTGCGACGGGCTTATATGGATATGGTTATTGATGCGGGCTGCAATCGTAAATTAATTGTTTTCACGTTTACTCAAAAGGAGATACATCATGTTTGAACTACTCGATTCATGCGGACAGAACGCGGTAATAAAGGTTATCGGTGTTGGTGGCGGGGGCGGTAACGCTGTGCAGCATATGGTGGAGGCAAACATCGATGGCGTGGATTTTGTTTGTGCAAATACCGACGCCCAGGCATTGAAGAACATGTCGGCTCGTACCACCCTGCAGATCGGCAGTGGCATCACCAAGGGGCTGGGTGCGGGGGCGAACCCGGACGTTGGGCGGCAGGCCGCACACGACGATCGTGACCGGATCCAGGAAGTCATCGAGGGCAGTGACATGCTGTTCATCACTGCCGGCATGGGTGGTGGTACTGGCACCGGTGCCGCACCGGTGGTGGCCCAGATCGCCAAGGAGCTGGGTATTCTCACCGTGGCGGTGGTCACCAAGCCGTTTCCCTTTGAAGGCAGCAAGCGCCTGCATGTGGCCCATAACGGTATCAAGGAACTGGGCCAGTACGTGGACTCCCTGATCACCATCCCGAACGAGAAGCTGTTGTCGGTGCTCGGCAAGCAGATCAGTCTGCTGGATGCCTTCAGGTCGGCCAACGATGTGCTGCTGGGCGCCGTCCAGGGCATCGCCGAACTGATCACCCGTCCCGGGCTGATCAACGTCGACTTCGCGGATGTGCGCACCGTGATGTCGGAGATGGGTATGGCCATGATGGGTTCCGGGTCGGCCAAGGGCGAGGAGCGTGCCCGCGAGGCGGCCGAGGCGGCTATCGCCAGCCCGCTGCTGGAGGACATCAACCTGATGGGGGCCCATGGTATTTTGGTCAACGTCACGGCCGGCATGGACCTGGGTATCGGTGAATTCGAGGAGGTCGGCAACACGGTGAAGGAATTCGCCTCCGAGAATGCCACCGTGGTGGTGGGTACCGTGATCGATCCGGACATGCGCGACGAGTTGCGGGTGACGGTGGTAGCGACGGGCCTGGGCGAGCAGGGTGTCAAGACCGCCGACAAGCCGGTATCCCTGGTGCACAAGAACAAGAACGGGGAGGTCGACTACAACAAGCTCGACAAGCCCACGGTGATTCGCCAGCAGCCGCGCAAGGTCCCGGTCGCCGGCAACCAGGCGGAAGATCTGGCCTATCTGGATATCCCCGCATTCCTGAGACGCCAGGCCGACTGAGCCTGGCAGGGACGGCACGGTCCTGGCCGGCAGGCCGGCCTGACCGTTGCAGCCATAGGCAGAGTTTATGTAGAGATTAAATCAATATATATAGTCGTCATCAGATTGACGCATTTGAGGTTCATGATGACGCGTTTCTAGGCAGGGTGGTGCGGCTGTGATAACATCGCGTCGGCTTTTCTGGTACTTGTCAGAGTAAGAAGGCAGCCTTAACAAAAGGATAATGATGCCATAAGGCAGCCTTAACAAAAGGATAATGATGCCATGATCCGGCAACGTACACTCAAAAACGTCATACGCGCGACCGGTGTGGGACTGCACACCGGTGAAAAGATCTACCTCACCCTGCGACCCGCGCCGGTAGATACCGGTATCGTGTTCTGTCGCGTTGATCTGGACGTACCTGTTCAGATCAAGGCCAGCCCCGAGAATGTCGGTGATACCCGCCTGTCCACCACCCTGGTAAGCGGGGACGTCCGAATTTCCACGGTGGAGCATCTGCTGTCCGCGATGGCCGGGTTGGGGATCGATAATGCCTATGTCGACCTGAGTGCGCCGGAAGTACCGATCATGGATGGCAGTGCCGGTCCGTTTGTGTTCCTGATCCAGTCGGCCGGTATCGAAGAGCAGGAAGCCCCCAAGCGGTTTATCCGGATCAAGCGACCCGTCCAGGTAGAGGATGGCGACAAGACTGCCCGGTTCGAGCCGTTTGACGGGTTCAAGGTCGGTTTCACCATAGAATTTGACCACCCGGTATTCAAGACGGATACCCAGCACTCCGAGATCGATTTCTCGACGACTTCGTTCGTCAAGGAAGTCAGTCGCGCACGCACCTTCGGTTTCATGCGTGAAATCGAGCAGTTACGTGCCCGCGAGCTTGCCCTGGGCGGCAGCCTCGATAACGCGATCGTGCTGGATGATTACCGGGTGCTGAATGAAGACGGATTGCGTTATCGCGATGAATTCGTCAAGCACAAGATTCTGGATGCGATTGGTGACCTCTACCTGCTTGGCCACAGCCTGATCGGTGCATTCGATGGTTATAAATCCGGGCATGCGCTCAACAACAAATTGCTGCGCACCCTGATGCAGGATGAATCGGCCTGGGAGCAAGTGACATTCGAGGATGTCAGCGAGGCTCCGATTTCATTCATTCAGCCGGTTCCGGTCAGCTGAGCGGGTCCCTTTGTACAGGCCGTCACTGTCCTGATCATTCCTGACCGGGACGTCTTCTGCGACTGGCAAGTCTCATTAATGCCGCCTTGAGCCCGGAGTCAGACACGCTGTGCGCGGTCTGTTGCAGGGCATCGGCATTTCCGGCTGTCAGCTGACGGGGTCTTGGCAGGCCGATTTCGGCCACCGGCGGGGACTCTGGCGGTCGAACGCGTACCTTAACTGTGCGCACCTTCACGGCCGGATTGTCGCGTAGCTGTTTTACTAGCTGGGGTATATGGAAACGCAGGCGCGCGGCCCATACGGGAGAATCGGCAGCCAGCACCAGGGTTGCATCACGCAGTGACAGGACCCGGCTGTGGTCGCTGAGGGGCGCTGGAATATGGCGGTCCAGCAGTCCGTCCAGTTCCTTGAGCACCCGGGCATCGGCCAGCAGGCTGGATGCCGCGCTCCTGCCGAGCAGTTTGCCGATTCGTGCGGGGACGTTTGTACGCATGGTTGACTCAGGAAAATGGTGAAGTTGCCGTTATATGAATGATATGAACATCATACTGTTTACCAACAAGCGCGGACAGGTCTGGAGCTTCGATTTTGACCTGGTTCACCTCATCGTGGCTTCCGTAGCCGGCCTGGCGCTGATCTGCGGGGTTGCCCTTTATACCGGGTTTCGTCTGGGTGGAGACGAGCTGGTCTACCTGGAAGAGTGGCAGGGTGTCGTCCAGTCGCAGCAGGCGGAGATCAGTGAGGCCCGTGATACCGCCCAGGCCAACCTGAATGCACTGACATTGCGGGTCGGTCAGATGCAGGCCCAGATGCTGCGCCTGAATGCGCTCGGTGAGCGGCTGGTCCAGGAGGGCGATTTCGCCGAGGGTGAATTCGATTTCTCCATCCCGCCGGCCGTGGGTGGTCCGCAGGATGTGACCGGACTGGAGTCCACCGAACTGACCGACTTCATGGGTATGCTGAATGGTCTGATGGTCGAACTCGATGACCGCGAGTACAAGTTGACCGTGCTGGAGAGCCTGCTGATGGACAGGAGCCGGCGTGAACGTGTCATGCCTTCCGGCAGGCCTGTCGGAAGTGGCTGGTTATCATCGAAGTTCGGCAAGCGCACCGATCCCTTCACCGGCAAGCAGGAGCATCACGACGGCGTCGACTTCGCCGGCAAGGAGGGTTCCGAGGTGGTGGCCGTCGGTGACGGCGTGGTCAGCTGGGCTGGCAAGCGGTCCGGCTATGGCAACATGGTCGAGATCACCCATGGCGATGGTTATGTGACCCGCTACGGTCATAACAAGGAGCCGCTGGTCGAGGTCGGTGAGACGGTCAAGAAGGGCCAATTGATCGCCTCGATGGGCTCGACGGGACGTTCCACCGGACCGCATGTCCATTTCGAGGTCCTGCTCAACGGCAAAACGGTCAATCCGGGCAAATATATTAATAATTGATGGCGGTACCCCGTACGGGCGTATTGCCCGGCGTTCCCTGTATACCAGAATCCTTCATGCAATCCGCCGCTTAGGGTATGATGGCGGACTCGATTCCTATCCTTGAAAATCACAGTAAACATTCATGGCACTCAATATTGTTCGCAAGATATTCGGCAGCCGGAACGACCGGCTGCTGAAACGCATGTCACGGGTTGTCGAGCGCATCAATGCGCTGGAACCTGAAATTGAGGCACTCACGGACGCGCAGCTGCGCGCCAGGACCGACGAGTTCCGCCAGCGCATCGAGGACGGGGCCAGTCTCGATGACTTGATGGTCGAGGTCTTTGCGACTGTCCGGGAGGCCTCGCGGCGGGCGCTGGACATGCGTCACTTCGACGTGCAGCTGATAGGCGGCATGGTGCTGCACGAAGGCAAGATCGCCGAAATGCGTACCGGTGAAGGCAAGACCCTGGTCGCCACCCTGGCCGCCTATCTGAATGCGCTGACCGGCAAGGGCGTACATATCGTTACCGTCAACGACTACCTGGCAAGTCGTGATGCCGAGTGGATGGGCAGGGTCTACGAATTCCTGGGTATGAGCACCGGCGTGATCGTGTCCGGACAGTCCTATGAGGAAAAGAAGGCCGCCTACGATGCGGACATTACCTACGGGACCAACAACGAGTTCGGATTTGATTACCTGCGTGACAACATGGCCTTCGCTGCCCAGGACCGGGTGCAACGCAGCCGCAACTTCGCCATTGTGGACGAGGTCGACTCGATCCTTATCGACGAGGCGCGTACCCCGCTGATCATCTCCGGCCCGGTCGACGAGCGATCGGACCTGTACGACAGGATGAATGCCATCGTACCCGAGCTGACCCTGCAGGAGACCGAGGACGGCCCGGGCGATTACACCCTGGAGGAAAAGAACAAACAGATCTACCTGACCGAGAGCGGTCATGAGCACGTCGAGCAGTTGCTGATCAGGAACGGCCTGCTCAAGGAGGGCGAGAGCCTGTACGACGCCGCCAACCTGAATCTCATGCACCACCTGATGGCGGCCCTGCGTTCCCACCTGCTGTTCCAGAAGGACGTGGACTACATCGTGCAGGACGGCCAGATCGTGATCGTGGATGAATTCACCGGCCGCACCATGCCGGGCCGGCGCTGGTCGGAGGGGCTGCACCAGGCCGTTGAGGCCAAGGAAGGGGTGCCCATTCAGAACGAGAACCAGACCCTGGCATCCATCACTTTCCAGAATTATTTCCGTCTCTACGAAAAGCTTTCCGGTATGACCGGCACCGCCGACACCGAGGCCTTCGAGCTGCAGCAGATCTACGGCCTGGAAGTGGTCGTTATCCCGACGCATCAGGTGATGGTGCGCGACGACATGGGTGATCTGGTCTACCTCACCATAAACGAGAAATTCAATGCCATCCTCGAGGACGTGCGCGATTGCCAGAAGCGTGGCCAGCCGGTGCTGGTGGGCACCGCCTCTGTCGAGTCCTCCGAACTGCTATCGGACCTGCTCAATAAAGAGGGCGTCAAGCACGCGGTGCTGAATGCCAAGCAGCACGAGAGGGAGGCGCACATCGTTGCCCAGGCCGGGCGCCCGGGCAATGTCACCATCGCCACCAACATGGCGGGTCGCGGCACGGATATCGTGCTGGGCGGTAACCGCGAGGTGGAAATCGCCGAGCTCGGCAATGCGGGTGAGGCGGGCGTGCAAAAGATCACCGAAGACTGGCACAAGCGTCATGACCAGGTGATCGCGGCCGGCGGGCTGCACATTATCGGTACCGAGCGCCACGAGTCACGGCGTGTCGACAACCAGCTGCGCGGCCGCTCGGGTCGCCAGGGTGATCCGGGCTCCAGCCGTTTTTACCTGTCGCTGGAGGACAACCTGATGCGCATCTTCGCCTCCGACCGGGTGTCCGGGCTGATGCAGAAGCTCGGCATGCAGGAGGGTGAGGCCATCGAGCACCCCTGGGTCAGCAAGGCCATCGAAAATGCCCAGCGCAAGGTCGAGGCGCACAACTTCAACATCCGCAAGACGCTGCTGGAATTCGATGACGTGGCGAACGATCAGCGCAAGGTGGTCTACGAACAGCGCAATGAGCTGATGGAGACAAATGATATCAGCGACACCATCAAGGCCATCCGCCAGGACGTGGTCAAAGATGTGATCAGTTCATATATCCCTGCCGGGAGCCTCGATGAACAATGGGACGTGGCAGGCCTCGAAGAGGCATTGCTGCAGGAATTCGGCAGCGAGTTGCCGATCAGCGAGTGGCTGGATCAGGATGACGAACTGCACGAGGAGACCTTGCGGGAGCGCATCCTGGAGGCCATGGAAACGGCCTACAGCGAGAAGGAGCAGCACGCCGGGGTCGAGGTCGTCAGGCACTTCGAGAAGGCCGTCATGCTGCAGGTGCTGGACGTGGCCTGGAAGGAACACCTGGCGGCCATGGATTACCTGCGCCAGGGGATCGGTCTGCGCGGCTATGCCCAGAAGAATCCCAAGCAGGAATACAAGCGCGAGGCCTTCGAGATGTTCACGGCCATGCTGGATCGGATCAAGCATGACGTGGTCGGTATCGTATCCAAGGTCCAGGTGCGCGAGCAAGCCGATGTCGAGGCGGTGGAGGAGCAGCGTCGCAGCCACGCCCCGAAGCAGTACCATCATGCCGAGGCGAGCGCCATGGGCGGGCAGGGTGAGGGGTCGGCTGAGGCTGAGGAAAAGGAGCAGGCCCATACCCCGTACACGCGCCAGGGCCGGAAGGTCGGGCGCAACGAGCCGTGCCCCTGCGGTTCCGGCAAGAAGTACAAGCATTGCCACGGCAAGCTGAGCTGACGGTGGGGGTTTCGAATCAGATCCGGTATTAAATCCTCACCGCAGAGGCGCAGAGGGCGCCGAGAAAGCAAAACAAATCATGTCTGCCCTGAGTGCAGACATTAATGCCGGATCAATACTAAAATCTGATTTTTCTGGAATTATGAATCTGTATGCTCTGCGTTCTCGGCGTCTCTGCGGTTTCGTTTTGTTGTTCAAATACAAGCTGCGAGGCTTGATCCATGTTGCCTGAACTGTATCCGGTGCCCGGCTTCCGGCTGGGGACCACCTGTGCCGGGATCAAGACGCCGGACCGGCGCGACCTGGTGGTCATGGAGCTGGCCGAGGGTTCCAGCTGCGCCACGGTGCTCACCCGCAACGCCTTCTGTGCCGCACCGGTGATGCTGGCGCGCGAGCACCTGGCAGCCGCTGCGCCGCGCTACCTGCTGGTCAATACCGGAAATGCCAACGCCGGCACCGGGGAGCAGGGTCTGCGCGATGCGCGCCGCTGCTGCGAGGCGCTGGCGGAAACGGCCGGCTGTGGGCCCGAGGCCGTGCTGCCGTTCTCGACCGGGGTAATTGGCGAGTCCCTGCCGCTGGCGAAGATCGAGCAGGGCATTCCGGTCGCGAATGCGCAGCTGTCCGATGACGGCTGGCAGGATGCCGCACACGGTATCCTGACCACCGACACCGTTCCCAAGGGTGCCTCGCACCGCCTGGTGATCGACGGGCACACAGTCACGATTACCGGAATTGCCAAGGGGTCCGGCATGATCCGCCCCGACATGGCCACCATGCTGGCCTTTATCGCCACCGACGCCGCTGTGGATGGTGAGGTCCTGCAGGCCTGTCTGAAGGGCGCCGTGGAGCATTCCTTCAACCGCATTACCGTCGACGGTGACACCTCGACCAATGACGCCTGTGTGCTGGTGGCCACGGGGCAGGGCAGCCTGCCGCGGATAACGGATACCGGCGAACACTGCACCCGGCTTGCCGCCGCAATCGCCGGAATTTGTGTGGAGCTGGCGCAGGCCATCGTGCGTGACGGCGAGGGCGCCACCAAGTTCGTCACCGTGGCCGTCGAGCAGGGGGCTGACTGCGATGAATGTCTCAAGGTCGCCTACACCATCGCCCATTCGCCGCTGGTGAAGACGGCGCTGTTTGCCAGTGACCCGAACTGGGGCCGCATCCTGGCCGCTGTCGGCCGCTCCGGCATCCCCGACCTGGACCTGCAGGGAGTCGACATCCACCTTGATGATGTGTGCATTATCCGCGCTGGCGAACCGGACGCGGAGTACACCGAAGCCGCCGGGCAGGCGGTAATGGACCGGGATGACTTTACTATCCGCGTTGCTCTCGGGCGCGGCGAATTCTTCGAGCGGGTCTGGACCTGCGACCTGTCCTATGACTATGTCCGGATCAACGCAGAGTACCGTACCTAGGCGGAACCGCCGGCCTGTCGACCGTGCCTGCCGTAACGGTGGCATTGTCGTGTTGTGCTAAGCTCGCGCCATGTCGATGCGTCGCCGGTTGCTGAATCTTCTTGCGGATGGCCATTACCATTCGGGGGAGGCACTGGGCGTGGCGCTGGGTGTGAGCCGGATGGCCGTCTGGAAGCAGGTGCGCACCTTGCGCGAGCACGGTCTGCCGCTGGAAGTGGTGCGTGGCAAAGGCTATCGGCTACCGGACTCATTCGAGTTGCTGGATGCCGGTGCCATTCAGACCGGGCTCAGTTCGGCCACGCGGGCGTGGCTGGCGCGTATCGATACCTTCCTCGAGATCGATTCGACCAGCACCTGGCTGCGTCAGCAGGCCCTGGACGGGGCACCTTCCGGGAGTGTGTGTCTCGCGGAAATGCAGCATGGCGGGCGCGGACGTCGTAACCGGTCGTGGGTCTCCCCGTTTGCCGCCAATCTGTATCTTTCCCTGTTGTGGCGTTCCGATGCGGGTGCCGCCGGGCTGGGCGGGCTCAGCCTGGTGGTCGGTGTGGCCCTGCTGCGCAGCCTGCGTGCCTTCGGCATTGATGCTGCCGGGTTGAAGTGGCCGAACGATGTGCTGGTGGACGGGGCCAAGCTGGCCGGTATCCTGATCGATGTGGTGGGGGAGAGCAGCGGGCCGTGTAGCGTCATCATAGGAGTGGGCATGAATGTTTCAATGCCCGATGCGGCCGCTGCCGCTATCGACCAGCCCTGGACCGACCTGTGCCGCTTGACCGGGAGGCAGCGCTTTCCCCGTAATCGGCTAGTAACGAGCGTGCTGGATTGCAGTTTTTCAGCGATTAGGGAATTCGAACAATCGGGTCTGGAGTCTTTCCTGGACGAGTGGCGCCAGCATGACCTGATCGATGGTCGCGAGGTCAGCCTGCAATTGCCCAACGAACGTGTTCGGGGGCGCGCCTGTGGTGTGGATTCTGCTGGTGCGTTGCTGCTGGAAACGGCAGGCGGGCACCGGCGTTTCGCCTCCGGCGAGGTGAGCCTGCGGGTGGCGACATGATGCTGCTCGATGTCGGGAACAGCGCGGTGAAGTGGGCCGTCGAGGAAAACGGGCGCTACACTTGCCGGGGCTACTTTCTGCGCCGCAACCGGGGTTTTGCCGAACTGGCCGATGCGGCCTGGGGGCAGCTGCCGGTGCCGGATGGCGTCGCCGTGGCCAATGTAGCCGGGCAGGAGTTGCAGCGTGAAATCAACGACTGGGTGGCGGCCCGCTGGCAGCTTTCGCCTTGCTATATCCGTGTTGACGAGGCGGCGGCGGGGGTGGTCAATGCCTATATCGACCCCGGGAGGCTGGGTGTCGACCGCTGGGCGGCGCTGGTAGCGGCCCGCCACGCGGCACCGGGCCCGGTATGTATTATCGACTGCGGGACCGCCATCACCATCGATGCGCTGGCCGCAGACGGACGGCATCTGGGCGGCATGATCGCCCCCGGTCTGAAGATGATGAGGCAGACCTTGTCGGCGGATACCGCGGACATCGGGCCGCAACCGGGTGTGCAGGGTACTTGTATCGGCGTGCTCGCGAAGGACACGGCACAGGCCGTCAATAACGGCGTCAGCTACATGGCCGCTGCGATGATCGACCGGGTCCTGGCGGACATGGTCGCCGCGTTGGGAGAGCAGACTGAAATGCTGATTACCGGGGGCGACGCCGGCCGCATACTGCCGCTGCTGGGCTGGCAGCCGCACCACGATCCCGATCTCGTATTGAAGGGGATCGCCATACTTGTCGGAGAGGAAGCATGCGTTATGTGATCTATATGCTGGTGGTCGCAAACTGCCTCTATTTCGCCTGGAATATGACCGGGGATGCGCCGGATGCAGAAGTCGTACATGCCCTGCCACCCTTGCCCCCCGAAGTCCGCTCGCTGACAACAGTTCAGGAGGGCGGTGCGGGTAGCGATTCGGCGAATGTGTCCGACCTCGAGAAACTGACCGCCGGACAACCCCCGGGCGCGGGTGTGCCTTTGAGTTGCCACGCGCTCGGCCCGTTTATGGTGGCAGCGGAGATGCAGGCAGCCAGGGATCGACTCGGGGAGCTTGGCTTCGAGTCGCAGTCGCGCAGCAGTGATGTACAGAAGCAGATCGGCTACTGGGTCTATCTGCCAACATTGGGTCACGAACAGGCGCTGCAGGTGGTGGAGGTCCTCAAGGAGAACAGGGTCAAGGATTATTTTGTTGGTGCGGAGGATTTTGTTTCACTGGGAATCTTCCGGGAACTCGCATCGGCCAACAAGCACAGTGAGCGGATTCGTGAGCTTGGTTTCGAGCCGCTGATCGAGTCGCGCTACTCCACCCTTACCGTCCACTGGCTGGATCTGGAGAATTTCGATGTCTCGACAGCTCGGCCGATCCTGGAGAAATACCCGGATATTCGCCTCCAGGAACTGGCTTGCCGGTGAATTGCGATGGCCACACGGATTCACTAGAATACGCGCCTGATATTACCTTAATACGCTGGCGTAGCTCAGTTGGTAGAGCAGCTGATTTGTAATCAGCCGGTCGGGGGTTCGACTCCTCTCGCCAGCTCCATTTAAACAATAAGTTACATAGCCGTCGCATGCTATCCCTCCGCTCCGGTCAAAGGGGTGTGTAGCCTTAAAAAGCAATTTCCGCAACCGGAACAGCCCCGGTCCTCAGGGACTTTTCCGGGCGGGTATTTGCATCAGGCGACGAACGGTACGGGGAGCAGCAGGAATGGGCGCCGCCGGGACGGTGCGGTCAGTCAGCTTGAGTCGTACATGAGACGATTGCAGCTGAAGGATGCCCGCTTATCTATTGTATTGGTTGATCTGCGTCAAATATTCCCGGCCAGATCGGCTGGTAGTATTGCCGAATCATTGCTGTGCAACGCAGTGTGATTCGGGCAGGAGTTGATGATATTTCATTTTCGAGCAATCAAACAATCCCGGCAGGAGGTCAACACAAGAGATCTGTTAAAGGAAATATACGGAGCTGAACATTCATTGATGAATATCAAGGAGTAGTCTCTTGATGAAAAAGTGCAATAGCTGTTGCCTGTTAAGGGCGAATATTTTTTTCTATCTGCTGGTCTTTTCCGGCGTGCTTGCCGCGGCAGTCGATGCCAACTGGACCCAGAGTTTCCTGTCATCCGAAGACTTCATGGCCTACGTCTTTCCATTGGCCGGGCTACTGCTGTTCGTCGGCATTATCGTGCTTTCCCAGCTGAAGGAGTCTTGCGATATGAATTGACGGGGTCGGGTTCCCTGCGTAACCAGTCGCGTTCGATCATGGCAACTGACAGATACATATAGTTTTTGAAAGCAGCTGTCTGCGGGCCCTGTTTGTTGCCAGGGGTGATTACACCGCAGGGCCAGCGGGCGTCCGGAGACATCGTATGGCCTGACAAGCAGGTACAGATGATCGTGGTGATGAGACGGTCCGGTGTATTACGCCGGCCTGCAACGGTACGATCAGATCAGGGGCTAATGACGGCACCGGCGCGGGTGCCGTCTTGCTGTGTACCCCCGGTGGAGGCATAGTAGGCACGCCTGACAGAACCGGCAGGAGCCCAGCATGCGGCAAATACGCAGACATCCCGATCTGAACTAGTGTCACCTCTGTGGCAGGCAGACCGATGACCAGGTGGATGTGTACTATCCCGGGGATGCCAGGCAGGCTGGCCAGTGCACACCAAATACACGGTATGTACGGATCTGCGCCTTGTGTATTTCCGAGATCTCCGCTGCCCGTCGGGAATAGACAAACCCGGGTGAACGGGTGGAGGTTCTGTACGCGGAGTTTGCTGTGAAAAGGTGGGGCCGGATTCGGTCGGGTCTGACTGGCGTCAGTTTGCCATAATCCAGGTTTCCTTCAGGCCCAGCTGGCGTTCCACTGCGGGTGCCATGGTCCTGGCTGCCTGGAGGGTGTCAAACCCGGTAACACGCACCCGGTAGATGGTGCGGCCGCGCACATGTGCGCTCACCATTTCCGTAGCAATGCCCTGCTTCTGGAAAGACTCCATCTTCCTGGCTGCAGTCTGCCTGCTCACGTAGGACGCAAGGTTGATTGCCCATTTGCTTTTTCCTTGCGAGGTCCTGACAGCCGGGTTCTTATCCAGCGGTTCTGTAGTTGTGCTGGTTCCGGGTACGTGCGCCAGGGTAGTGGATGTCCGGGGCTGCGGACTTGTCGTGGGTACGCTTGCAAGGGGCTGGTGTTGCAGCGCGGCAGGGGGCTCGGTCCTCAGGGCCTTGTTGGCCGCAACGATGGTGTTTGTGTCATTTGTCAGTGCGGCCAGCGAGTTCGACAATGCGTCCAACCGTGATGTGGTCTGTGCAAGACTTGCTTCTATCGTTCCCAGACGATCCACCTGGGGGTTGATGACCTGTGCCAGCTGCTGTTCGATTTTCAGAAGGCGGTCGTCGTGAGGCGCAGCTGCCTGGACAAGACGTTGCTCCAGCTGTGCGAAGCGGGCTTCGTAGGTATCCTGGGTCTGTCCCAGCCACAGTTCCAGCTGCTGCAATTTTGCTTCGTAGGGTCTGGCGGCGAGATTGGTGCCCCCGTTATCCTGTGACGGGGTCTGCACAAGACGTTGCTCCAGTTGTGCGAAGCGGGCCTCGTAGGCATCCTGGGTTTGTCCCAGCCACTGTTCCAGTTGCCGGAAGCGTTGTTCGTAACTGTTCGGGGGGGCGCTGCGGAGCACTGCTCCAGTGCGGGTGATCGCTGCCGTGGGCTCCGGGTTGCCGGTGTGCTTGAGGCCCGTTGTGTACATGAACGCCAGGAACAGCGCCGATAGCACCAGCGTGAGTGTCAAATATCGGACCATACTGTGTGACTGACTTATTTGCATGGTATTTTCTGGTCCGATACCTGTTTTCGGTACTGCCCGGTCGGTCCGGGAATTGGTAAGGATTTTACCTGATTTCCGGTCTACGCGCACAGCTTGATGTTTGTCGTATTGGTGCATACATTAGGCCCATTACGCTGAAGTTGCACCCAGGCCCTGGCTCAAAGGGATTGGCACCCTTGAAGAACAGCTCCTGGAGCCGGCGTAGTTCCGTGAGGCCATGGGGTCTCTCGGCAGGTGTATCAACAGGATATGAGGGTTTAAGGCAGCAGTAAGAATGGACCCTGGCAAACCGGTTGGTCTGTCGCTTTGTGGCGGGCTTGAGGTGATGTCACACACCGGGTGCTGGTCCCTTTTGCCAAGGGGGACACTGATTAATGACACGTACTTTGCAGGGTGAGTTATACGCACCGGAAAGTCATTGCCAAGCGTTGATTCATGGTGCACAAAGTGGCGCCCTACGGATAATGCAAAACCTGAATACCATGCTTTCATCAAATAATCAGAGGATTCTAAGCCTTTGAATGGTAAGCGCACGCGGGATCGGGCAGGCATGGACAGGGGCGGTCAGCAACACCTCTGGATTAACAGGAGGCATCACCGGGCTCGCGTAGACCTGCCCTGTGAATTGTGTCTACCGGGGGGTGATTCGGTGCCTGCCCTTGTCCTGAATCTGTCAGCTGGCGGGCTGAAATTCTGTTGCGGGCAGGATGCCTTGTTTGACCTTCTTCCGGAAGGTCAGAGAATGCCGGGACAGGTAGCCGGGATAACTATCGGGATTTGTTTGCAGTTTCCATCCGGCGACGCCCCGCAGACAAGGCTGCGGGTCAAAGCGAGCGTTGTTCACACCGAGCGACTTGCCCAGGACATATACCACGTCGGTGTGCAGTTTATCGACCTGGACAAGGCCTCGGCCCGGGCGGTCGAGGACTACGTTGAGGAATGCAGGGACCTGCAACGGGGCTGATGTTGTCCCGGAACCCGGCCAATGCGATGCAGAAGCGTGGCTTGCGGCGACCAGTGTCCTGATCGCCGCTTGTGTTTTGCTGCCTTCAAATTGATGTAGTTACGATAATGCTTCAAAAACCAATCAGCTCGGCATGCAGTCCGCGATTCCTGGCGGCATCAACAAATGCCATGGAATTGATGGCATCCGGATCATATTCGATCAACATCAGGTGTGGCTTTTCATCATGATAGGCGGCGGCCATGACGCCACCCATGCCTAACAAGATATCGCGGAAACTCTCGCGTTCAGCGTGCGTGGTTTCTTCATCGATGTGGAAAGTAACTTCTGCTAGCTTTGTACCCATCGTTATGCCCTCCTCATTTTGCAGCCTGGCCAGAAGGTATCAATAATACTAGTCAAAAACAGGGATTCCTTCCTTAATCTGGATTAACTAAATTCCAAACTATCCCTGCCATGTGCTGGCTGGAGGACTTGTGTCCGGCCCGATCATTCAATAAGGACTGGTTATTTTAGATTTTGATTACATTCCCATAAGCTGCAGGACTGGCGGCCGGGATCGCGCTAGTGGTTATGGGAATAGAGTCCCTCCATGTCCCGGTTTAGCCTCTCAGCCAGTTTCCGGTGATATGCATGCCAGTCCTTCTGCCATGCGCTGGATCCATTGACGAACACCAGCAGGATCAGCGGGCCGAACACCAGGATAATGGGGATCTCGAGCGGGATACGATTGTAGTCAAGCAGCATGATCAGTGCCGTGCCGGCGACATACAGAAACAGCATGCCGCCTGTGAACATCGCCCTGATGATATGCGACAGCAGGGTCAGAATCGTGGGTGTGTGCAGGTTATTTTTATACCGGGTCCCGCCTGCCCGGGTTCTTTTTCTCGTCATCATAGGAATACCTGTCATGTGATGAGCTTTTTTACAGGTCGACAGTGACAGGGTAGGCAGCAAGGCCTTGGCAGTCTATTGTCCTTAGGTACGATTTTCGAGCCGGATACTGCCGCTGATAGCGGGAATTCCAGCTTAATCAGTCGGGTGGGCGTCGTCACCAGCCCGGGACTGGCGGTCTGTCCGCACTAGTCAATATGTATTAGTTTCATTCCCGGATTTTTCTACTAGTATGTAAGTTTACGAACCGAACCGGTTATTCTCGCTAGATCAAGGCCGAAAGAAGTATGGAAAAAAGAAAAAATCAGGATCGGCGCAGCGGATCCATCGACATGGAGAAATCATTTCCATGCAATCGTCGCCGGATGCCGGACCGACGCCTGAATAATATCTCCGTTGAGTGGATACCCGCCGAAAAGGCCGCCAACAATCCATTAATCCGTTTGATGTTCTGGAAGCCATGATTGCTCATTTCCAGGTCGCAGGCATACCTGCACGCAGGTGAACATGATTGAGCAACTTGTAGTTACTGGAGGTATCATGTACACGTCAGGGAGTAGTAGTGTGCGGGCCGAACTGGTTGGGAACCGGGAAACCCGTATTTACCCCTGGCAGTTTTACAGGCAGTGCTTGTCGATCTGAGCAAGAGAGGAGGCCCGTATAACAACATCCTAATTAACCCAGCAAACACCCGAGGCACTCAACGCGTGGTTTGACCAGCGCTTTCCGAGAAAATGGCAGAGCGTGAAGAGAATGCGACCCCCAGAATTTCAATTATGGTGACCAAGGGTACGCTTGACTGGGCCTGTCCCCCTTTTATTATCGGTTCCACGGCCGCGGCAATGGGTTGGGATGCCTCGCTGTTTTTCACCTTCTACGGGCTGGCGCTACTGAAGAAAGACCTGAAGCCCAATATCAGCCCGCTGGATAACCCGGCGATGGAACATCCGGGGGGCGGGCAGTGGCAATCCCGGTTTGTGCCGTGCTTAACTGTCGGTCGTTCCCGCCTCTTTGTTGATGGCGGCCAGTTGTCTGATCAGTTGCTCCAGGCCGTCCTGGCGAATGGTGCTGGTAAATGAGGTCCGGTAGTTGGTCACCAGGCTGATCCCCTCGATAGCCACGTCATACACCTTCCAGCCGCTGTCCGTGCGATGCAAGCGGTAGGCGATGCGTACCGGGGTCCCGCTTGCCGGTTTGATCTCGGTGTGCACCGTTACCCGGGTGTCGTTTTCACTCATGCTGAAAGGCAGGTAGACGATTTCTTCGTCGGCATATTCCGCTAGTGCGCTGCCGTATTTGCGTACCAGCAGGGAGCGAAACTCATTAATGAACTGATCGCGTTGCGGGTCTGTCGCGTGTTGCCAGTATTTCCCCAGTGTCCAGCGCCCCATGCGTTCGAAATCGAAATGCGGGAGGACAATCTCGGAGACCAGTTCGTAGAGTCGCTCGGGCGCCTGCTCAATAGCTGTTTTTTCCTCCCGTAGCCTTCCCAGCATCTGGGTGGACGTGGCATATACCAGGTCCTGGGGCGACTGGCCGGGGAAAGCAGGGGGGCCGAATGCCAGCAGGGCGAGTGATAATATTACTGCGAGGTATGGTCTCATCTGTTCATCCTTCCGCTGTCGCAAGGCGTGCATCATGTGTGCCGCGGATTGCAGGCATTTCCGGAAATCAGGTGCCTGCGCGCATCCTGAATCGTTACCCGGGGAATTAATCTGCCATGTATTCATTCCCTCGCTGTAATTACAGCAATTAACATGCCAGTCAATCGACCGGGCCGCTGCCGGATTACCTGTCTACCGGGAAGGCGGGCCGTGTCGGGCAAGGACGCAGGCAAGCCTGGGTTTAAGGTTAAAAAAATAATACAAAACATCAAGTTATGTCTACAGTCCGGATCCTGCAGGGTATCCATGCGGTCCATGCCGCAGGCAATTCTCCCGGCCGGCCGTGCCCGCTGCAGCGGTAGCCGGTGGCCCGAATGCGTTGCGGGGATTGATGTGCGTGTCATCCGTTGCCAGTTAGCGACAGTATATTCCCATTTTGATCAATAGCTTAAGCCAATGTTTGTTTCAGCCGTAGTGGTTCGACGACAAAATGCAACCGTCATACGCCGATTCCCTGGCCGCGGTACCCCGTCAATCCCCCTGACGGTGTATGCCCGGCGGGTTTTCGCGTGTATTGGCATAGCTATTGCCTATCCCTTTGGCAGGCATGTGCCTGAAACGACAAATCGACATAGAGGATGTAAATATGAAGAAATTGATGATGATCGCCGCCCTGGTTTTTGCTGCTCCCTTCGCCTACGCCGACAGTGAGATGGCTACGGACGCCGCTGCTGCGGCTGATGCCACCGCTGAGGCAGCCGTCGGTACGGCAGCCGAAGCCGTTGAAGTTGTCGACAAGGGAACGGAAGCGGTGATTGAGCAGCCGGAACTGTCCCAGGCAGAGACCGCCGCCGCGACACAATAGCAGAGTAGCCGAGGGGCCCTGGTACCGCTGTCCCCCGCCAGGGTCCCTTTTTTATATTGTCTGGTGAAAATCTTCACCAGGCCACAATAAGCACTTCTCCCGTACCTGTTTCCCCGGTCCGCAGATCATCTGCCGGACCTCGCTCCGCCGGGCATATAGCACGCCTGCAAGAGAGCTAATGATCCGGTTTGCATTCCTGCTGTTTCTCAATTGTAAAAAAATGGTGTCCTGTGGTGTCGGTGTGTCATGACGCTGCTATTATCGGCGGCCGAATTTTTACCATTTGACAGGGAGGCCTCTGTTCTATGGTCAACAGTCTTGAAGCGTGAAGATCGCTACTGTTCAAGCTCAGCCGAAACCGCTGTTTGCTGGGCCTGCCGTGCAGGCACCCCGGCTGCTGGCCTGTCGACCATCGACAGGAAACAAGCCCACCCCCGCTTTGGTCTCTTGACCTGACCGAGTTTTTTATTAACAAAGGAGATGAGTGTGAAGAAATTGACAGGTTTGGTGTGTGTGTTGTGTGTGTTTTTCACGGGCCTGCCCGCGCTTGCGGACGAGGTGTACCTGGCCAATGGCGACCGCGTCAGCGGCACGGTAGTCAAGAAGGCGGGGGATGTCCTGACGGTGATGACGGAGTTTGCCGGCGAGATCGGAATAGCCTGGGACAAGGTCGTCAGCGTGTCCACCGAGGCGCCGGTCGTGGTGCAGCTGGATGACGCGACCCTGCTCACGGGGACGCTGGCCAGGTCCGGTGACGGCAGTGTCGGTATCGCGGGCAGTGGGCTGGTGCAGGCCGGCCAGGTACCCGTGGCACGGGTTGCGCTGATCAATCCGCCGGCCCCGGAGAACGGGGTCAAGCTGAGCGGGCGTGCGAATGCCGGTGTCTACATCGCCAAGGGCAACACCGACAAGGAGGCCTACCACGGCGACATCGAGGCCGTGGCGCGCACCAGGCAGAACCGTTTCACGGCCGGCGCGATCTACAACCAGGCGGTGGATGACGGTGTGGAGAGCGAGAACAATGCCACGGCCTACCTCAAGTACGACCACTTCCTGACTGAAAAGTGGTACTCCTACGCCAATGCAGTGCTGTTCAAGGATGACTTTGCGGACCTGAATCTGCGCAGCTCGCTGGGCCTGGGTGCCGGCTACCAGTTCATGGAGTCGGAGCTGACCAACCTGTCACTGGAGGGCGGCCTGTCCTACGTGAACGAGGACTTCGACCTGGCGCCGGATGACAGCTATCCGGCGGCGCGCTGGTCACTCAACTACGACCACTTCCTGTATCCGAACAGGCTGCAGTTCTTCCACTTTCACGAGGGCCTGCTGGGGCTGCAGGATACCAAGGACATTATCATAATCACGCGGACCGGCCTGCGGGCCATGCTGACCGACAGTTTCACTGCCACGGCAGAGGTCGATGTCGATTGGGACAATACCCCTTCACCGGGCAATGACCGGGTGGATACGCGTTACCTGTTTAATCTGGGCTACGGCTGGTAGCGCCTGTCCTGACCGCGTATTGGGGAGTGCACCCTGCCAGTGATGCTGGCAGGGTGCACATTTCATGGCCTGGATGATGCTTGTTCTGCAGGTTCAGGTCCGGGCGGCGGACGCGTAACGCCGTTGCACATAGTCGTCGACCAGCTTCTGGAAGTCTGCGGCGATGGAATCACCCTTCAGGGTCACGGTCTTTTCACCATCCACGTAGACCGGGGCGACCGGTTTCTCACCCGTACCCGGCAGGCTGATGCCTATATTGGCATGCTTGCTTTCACCCGGTCCGTTGACCACGCAGCCCATGACGGCCACGGTCATCTCCTCGACGCCCGGGTATTGACGGCGCCATTCCGGCATCCGTGTGCGCAGGTGTCCCTCGATGTCCTGGGCGAGTTGCTGGAAGTAGTGGCTGGTCGTGCGGCCACAGCCCGGGCAGGCAATGACGGCCGGGGTGAAATGCCGCAGTCCCATCGATTGCAACAGTTCCTGGGCCACGATGACCTCGCGGCTGCGGTCACCCCCGGGTTCAGGTGTCAGGGAGATACGAATGGTGTCACCGATACCTTCCTGCAGCAGCACCGACAGGGCGGCCGTTGAAGCCACGATGCCCCGACTGCCCATGCCGGCCTCGGTCAGGCCGAGGTGCAGGGCATAGTCGCAGTTTTTAGAGAGTTCGCGGTAGACCGCGATCAGGTCCTGTACCCCGCTCATCTTGGCCGACAGGACAATGTGGTCGCGTCCCAGGCCGATTGACTCCGCCTGGGCGGCACTTTCCAGCGCCGAGGTCACCATGATCTCGTGCATCACCTGGTGTGATTCCCCGGGTTCGCTGCGCAACGAATTCTCATCCATGAGCCGGGCGACAAGCGCCTGGTCGAGGCTGCCCCAGTTCACGCCGATGCGCACCGGCTTGTCATGCCGACAGGCGGTTTCGATAAGGGCGGTAAACTGCTCGTCACGTTTCTTGCCGCGACCGACATTACCGGGATTGATACGGTACTTGGCCAGCGCCTCGGCGCACCCGGGGTGGTCCGCCAGCAGTTTGTGCCCGTTGAAATGAAAGTCGCCGATCAGCGGGATGTCCAGGTTGGCCTGCAACAGACGTTCATGGATCTCGGGCACGGCGCGTGCCGCTGCTCCGGAATTGACCGTGATACGCACCAGCTCGGATCCGGCGCTGGCCAGTTCGGTCACCTGCTTTACGGTCGCGGCCACGTTCGCGGTATCGGTGTTGGTCATGGACTGCACCCGGACCGGTGCCGCGCCACCGACAGTGACACTGCCGATGCGGACCGCTACCGAATGGCGGGGATTCATCAGGGGCGGAGAGACGGACATGCAATGGCTACCGGTACCAGAGGCCGGTAATGATAATTCATTTCCCCGACCCGTACAGAGACCCGGGTTTACAACCGCCGGGTGGCGTTCGGAGGGCCGGGTGTCGCGCCCCGGATTCGCAGAGTGATTGATTATTTGTCAATTAGAACAGATAGATGGCTAGTTGCTTGCATCTTGTAGATTACTGTGTATATTCACAGTACCTGTACAGATAACCAGTTATATGCCCATGAGTAAAGATACCCTCACCGCCCGGCAGGCCGAGATCCTCGAGTTGATCCGGCAGCACATTGCACACGCGGGTTGCCCGCCCACGCGCGCCGAGATCGCCGCCGCCCTTGGCTTCCGCTCCCCGAATGCCGCAGAGGACCACCTGCGCGCACTGGAACGCAAGGGGGCCATCGAGCTGGTTTCCGGTGCCTCGCGCGGTATCCGGCTGACGGAGGAGGACCCGGGCCTGCCGGTGGTGGGGCGTGTCGCTGCCGGTGAACCGATACTCGCGCAGCAGCATATCGAGGACTACTGCCGGGTCGAGGCGGGACTGTTTCATCCGCGTGCCGATTACCTGCTGCAGGTTCACGGCGACAGCATGAAGGATGTCGGCATCATGGACGGCGACCTGCTGGCGGTGCACCGCACCCCGCATGCCGAGAACGGCCAGATCGTGGTGGCCCGCATTGACGAGGAGGTTACCGTCAAGCGTTTCCGCCGGCGCGGCTCCATCGTGCGCCTGCTGCCGGAGAATCCGGCCTACGAACCCATCAAGATTGATTTACGCGACCAGCCGCTGGTGATCGAGGGGCTGGGTGTCGGTGTACTGCGCAAGGAGATATGACCATGAACAGTTCCCCCAAACTGCACCACCTGAATGCAAGCGAAAGGCGACACACCCGCCAGCAGGCAGTTATCCCTGTCGGGATACCCGAACTGGAGGCCCTGTTACCTGCCGCTGGCTGGCCGAAACGCGGGCTGGTCGAGGTGCTGGTGCCGGATGAGCATAGCGATGCCCTGTCCCTGTTTCTCCCCTTGCTTGCACGACTGAGTCAGCAGGACCGCTGGCTGGGTATGGTGGTGCCGCCCTACAGTGCACGTGCACGGGTATTGTCGGCTGCAGGCGTTGATTCCATGCGTATCCAGCAGATCAATCCGCACAAGGGCCGCAGCGGGCTATGGACGCTGGAGTCCCTGCTGCGCTCCGGTAATTTCAGTGTGGTGATGGCGTGGCCGGGCTGCGCGACTGAGTTGATGGCAAAGCGCCTGGAAAAGGCCGCCGGTATAGGGCGCAGCCTCGGCATACTGTTCCGGGTAGAGACGCAAGCGGGAACGGCGTCCAGGATCGGGCTGCGCCTGCAACTGGAGGCCGATATCGCCGGGCGTGCGGTCTACCTGCTGGACGAGCAGGGCAACCGGCTGTCTGGTGCAGCCCCGGTCTAGCGGATCTCCGGGAGACGCGCCGCCGTATCCGTCTACATCAGGTGCTGCTGCCGGTTACTCCGCCGGAATGGTGTGACCGGCCGGCCGTCAGCAGTGCCTCCATGGCCGGTTCGCGTACCGGGTGCTGCAGTATGCCGTGCAGGGGAATGATTCCGTTGAGCTTGTCGACGTGGCGGTACTCTGTCTTTTCCACCATCACGATCACCCGTGCGGCGGGCGCGAATTTCTGCAGGCTGTAGAGGAACACGTCCAGATTGCTGATGTTCACGCCGGCGTAGTTGTTGCCATAGCCGTAATAAAACTCGGCCACCACGAAATCGGGCGTCTGTGACTTCAACAGGCTGATGGCCTTTCTTATCGAGCCCACCCTGGTTTCTGCCAGATCAAGCCGGCGGTACAGGCCGGTGAAATCCGGGTGGATGGGCGATTCGACAATGGATAGCAAGGTTGATGCTGGCATCTGGCAGGTATAGCGGCTTGCGGGGAGCGACCAGCTCCCGGGCCGCTGCTATGGGATCATTGCTGGAATGACTTTGCCAGTGACTGGAGCAGTGCGACATAGATACCGTGGCAGAACTCGACGGCATCATCGGAATTCGACTCCCACTCCGAGGTCCATTCAACCAGCGTCCCGCCGCTATCGGGGTCGGGGACCAGACTGATCTGGCCTATGTAATTCGAGACATCCTGCGGCGCTACCGGGGAGGGGCCGTCATCGATGGAATACCTCAAGAGGTGCCGGTCTCCATCGATTTCGATCAGGGTCTCATGGAATACCTGGTTGAGGATCCTTTTGGCGCCTGCCTCGTTACCGGCCACATCGCCGACCTGTTCGACATGAGTGATGACATTCGGGGCCCAGGAAAAATCATGGAAGTTGCTGAGACGGGTCCAGACCTCGGCAATGGGTGCGGGTACGACGATCGACTGGCTGGTTGATGGCATCTGTATCTCCTCCGGGCTTTCAGGCCTGTTGTTAGCGGGAATTCACGGTTATTCGTAAACAGAGGGGCTGCCTAGCCGGTCTTGCCCGTGCGCAATGCCTCTGTGTAGTCCTGGTAGAGCCGGATCATGCGTTGCCAGAGCGGGCCGGGCAGGCCGTTTGCGACGATGCGGTCATTGAGGTGGGTAACCGGCGAGATTTCACGAGTGGAACTGGTGACCCAGATTTCCTCGGCCTGTCCGAGTGTCTGCTCTGTGATGCCGGCTTCGCGGAACGGGATGCCATTGGCAGCTGCCAGTTCCAGGACCAGGTCACGGGTGATGCCGGGCAGCAGGGACGGGCCCTTGGGCGGCGTCACCAGGACACCGTTGTGGACAATGAAGATATTGCTCGCCGCACCCTCGGTGGCATAGCCGTTCCTGATCAGTATCGCCTCGGCCGTCTCGGCATCGACGGCCTGCTGTCGCAACAACACATTGGGCAGCAGGGTGATCGCCTTGATATCGCATTGCTGCCAGCGGATATCCGGCAGGGTGATGGCCTTGATTCCGGCCTCGCTGGCGATGTTGCTTACAGCGGGTGCAGGTGTGCTCATGGCAAACACCGTCGGATGGGTATCGGCCGGGAAGGCATGGTCGCGCCTTGCAGCCGCACCGCGGGTGACCTGCAGGTAGACGGCCTGTTCGCTGTCGGCATTGCGCGCCACCAGTTCGGTAAGGACCGCGGTCCACTCGGTATCCGACAGCGGATTGCCGATACGTACCCCATCCAGACTGTTCTGCAGACGCCTGAGGTGCTGGGCGAGCCGGAACAGCTTGCCGTTATAGACCGGAATGACCTCGTAGATACCGTCACCGAACAGGAAGCCGCGGTCCATGACCGACACCTGCGCCTGGTCCAGTGGCAGGAAGGTACCGTTGAGGTAGGCGGTGGACACTGTGCCGGGGGTTCCGGGTGGCCGGCGGTTCAGGCTGCCGGCCTAATCGAAATAGAGCAGGGCTTCATCGACGATGCGCTGCCAGAGGGAGCCTTCATCAACAGCCTGCAGTGCGATCAGTTCGTGTTCGGCGATCAGCTCGTCGCCCAGCTGCACCTGTACCGTGCCGAGTGCCTGTCCCCGGGTGACCGGGGCGGTGATCTGGTTGTCGATGGTCATGGAGGCATCCAGCGACTTGTATTGTCCTCGCGGGATGGTCACATAGAGGGGACCGTTCAGGCCAAGTGAAACGGAGTCCGTTGATCCCTTCCAGATACGCGTGTCGGTCAGGGAGGCCCCGGCATCGTACAGCTTGTGGGTCTCGTAAAACCGGAAGCCGAAATTGAGCAGGGCCTGGCTGGCATCGGCACGGGCATTCTCGCTCTTGGTGCCCAGCACGACGGTAATCAGGCGCATGTTGTCTTTCACGGCCGATGTCACCAGGCAATAACCTGCCGATTCGGTGTGCCCTGTCTTGACCCCGTCCACACTGTCGTCACGCCAGAGCAGCTTGTTACGGTTGTACTGGGTGATCTCGTTAAAGGTGAATTCCTTTTGCGAGTACCACTGGTAGTACTCACTGAAATCGGCGATCAGCAGTTCGGTAATGCGGGCGATGTCCCGCGCTGTCATGTAGTGGTCAGGGTCGGGCAGGCCGGTGGAATTGGTGAAGTGGCTGCCCTGCAGGCCGATTTCCTCGGCATGGCGGTTCATCAGGGCGGCAAAGGTCTCCTCGCTGCCGGCGATGTACTCGGCCAGCGCCACGGTGGCATCGTTGCCTGACTGGATGATCATGCCCATGAGCAGGTCCTCCACGGAGACCTGCTTGCCGACCTCGATGAACATGCGTGAACCCGGCGTGCGCCAGGCCTTCTCACTGACTGTCACCAGGTCGCTCAGGGTGATATTCCCCGACAGCAGCTCCTTGAAGACCACGTAGGCCGTCATCAGCTTGGTGATGCTGGCAGGTTCCACCTGTGTATCCGAGTCCTGCTCGGCAATGATCCTTCCACTGTTGAAGTCCTTGATGATGAAGGCCTTGGCGCCGGTGGAAGGCGGCTTGGGGATCGGCAGTGGTGCGGCCTGGGCAGCGGCAAGTGCCAGGAAAAAGAGGATCAGAGTGATAAAGCGAATGATACGAGACGGCATGACGTTCCTGTTCTGATGTGGTGGAAAAACTGACTGCATTGTCCGTATGTCAGGGACGATTTGCAACGGCACCCGGGGTGCCTTGGGGTGGATTCAATCGATGATGAGCTGGGTGTCATCGATTCCCAGAGATATCAGGTTGTTGGCGACCTGATCGGCTTCGTCTACGGAGCCCAGCGGGCCAACCTGGACATGGTGCAGGGGGTTACTCGTCGCGGCCCCCTTGACGATGCGCACCGGTCCGAGATTTGACGCGTCCAGGCGATCCTTGAGGTGTTCTGCGTTGTCGATGACACGAAAGGCGCCGACCTGGATATACAGGTTGATTTCCCCGGCCACGGTGGTTTGCTCCGTGCGGGTATGTTGCGGTCCCGCCTGCGGGGGGGCGGCGGTCGTGGTCGCCGCGATGGCCGCTTCCGCAGGGTCGGTTGGGGCAGTCACCGCGGTCGTTGCCGCAGCGGGGGCCGTGGTGTCGATCGCCTCGATTTCTACCAGTCCGGTGCCGTACTCGAGGATACCGAGCTTGGCGGCCGCCACGTAGGACAGGTCGATAATGCGGTTGTTGT
>CAMYJZ010000024.1 GCA_947258845.1 uncultured Ectothiorhodospiraceae bacterium
TGTCTTTTAGCGGAGACCCGACCCAAGTAGAATTTTTATATACCTTGAGACGCTTGTTGACCGCCGGGAGTCCGGACAAGCGGGGAAAAGCAGATGTATTCGTTATTGAATTGTAGATAACTCTGCGTCCTTTGCGCCTTTGCGGTGAATGATTTTTTCATAAACAAACACGAGGACGAGTAGCATGGAAATTATGGAACGCATCGACAAGGCGGTAAAAGACAACCCCGTCATTATCTTCATGAAGGGATCTCCCCAGATGCCGCAGTGCGGTTATTCAAGCCGTGCAGCACAGGCCCTGATGGCCTGCGGCGAGGAGTTTGCGCATGTCAACGTGCTGGCTGATCCGGAGGTCTTCGAGAACCTGCCGCGTTACGCCAGCTGGCCGACCTTTCCCCAGATCTATGTCAACGGTGAACTGATCGGCGGCTGCGACATCACCCTCGAGCTCTACCAGAAGGGTGAATTGCAGAAGATGGTCAAGGCGGCGGTGTCCGGTGATGCTGCCTGATATATCCTCCAGTCAAGGAGGGTGCGCATAGCGCACCCTTCAGACAATCCAGTACCGTAATATTAATCAGGGATTTTCTAGTTCGCCTCGAGCTTCAGCAGTTCTTCCAGGATGTCCACCATCAGTTTCTGACCTTTCTCCGACATATGCTCGGTCAGCTTGTCTGCGTCACGCTCGCCTTCTACCAGTGGGCGGATGCGGCCTGCCAGGATGCCCATGTCGCCGCCGGCTGCCAGCATCTGCTTGGCCATGTTGGCAATGATCTGCAGTGCCTGGGCGTTGCCCGTGCGCGAGGCATGCACCAGGCCGGCGATTCCGGGTGCGGCCATGCTGGAGTCAAAGTCGGCCTGCAGGTCGGGTAGCGTGCTCGGGTCCTGCAGGCCGCGCAGGATGGATCCGACGATCACCCGGTCCTCGTCGTCGAGTCCCAGCAGGATGGACTCCTCACGTTTGCCGGACATGATGTCGCGGATGGCAGCCACGAGTTGTTTCCAGTCATTCTGTTCCGCCTGCTGCAGGACCTGTTCCAGGTCAGGTACCGAGCCGGGGTTGTTGCAGTGCATCACCACGCGGTGTATCAGTCCGGAGTGCGATTGCCGAATCTGTTCGTCATGTTCAGGCATGTTACTCATCGTGAATTGGCCTCTTCATAGGCAGTCGCGTCCGGCAGTGGTGTCACGACACCGCCGCTGTAGTCATGCCAGCGGTTAATGATGGTGCAAAACAGGTCCGCAGTGCGCTCCGTGTCGTATACCGCGGAATGTGCCTTGTCGCTGTCCCAATCGATCCCCGCCGCACGGGCGGCGCGCGCGAGCACGGTCTGCCCATAGGCCAGCCCGGCCAGCGTCACGGTGTCGAAGGTGCTGAACGGATGAAAGGGATTGCGCTTGATCCCGGTACGGTTCACCGCCGCATTCAGGAAGCCGAGATCGAACGACGAGTTGTGGCCCACCAGGATGGCCCGGTTGCAGCCACTTTCCCTGATGGCCCGGCGCACCGGTTTGAATATGGTTTCGAGTGCTTCAAGTTCCTCTTTCGCAATCCGGAAGGGGTGGTAGGGATCGATTCCGGTGAATTCCAGCGACTCCTGGTCGAGGTTGGCGCCGGGAAACGGTTCGACATGACAGGCATGGGTTTCATCCCGCTGTATGTAACCCTGCTCGTCGATGGCCAGTGTGACCGCAGCGATCTCCAGCAAGGCGTCGCGCTTGGCATTGAAACCGGCGGTCTCGACATCGACCACAACCGGAAGAAAGCCGCGAAAACGTCGCGCCATGGGTGATTTCTCATTCAGATCGGCCATTGCCCAAGCATACCCAATCATCCGCCGTATTGCGAAGTTACCGTCATATCCAGGCACTGAGCGCTGCGGATTGTAGTAAGCTCGACAGGGTAATTGTTGTGAAATCCCTCCGCTTGTATTTCTTTTGGTGTGCATATGAGGACGTGTTGCGTGATCAGGCGAATTACCCCGACAGAGCGTGTGGCCGGCCTGTTGCTGGCAACCCTGCTGTGTTGCGTGCAGGCCCTTTATGCAGATACTCATGCCCGGAAACAGCGCGGGCTGCTGTGGGAGATCAGCAAGCCGGGCACGCTGCCGGGCTATCTGTTCGGGACGATGCACTCCGAGGACCCGGCAGTGCTGCGCCTGGACGGGGCGGTGCAGCGGGTCCTGGATGATGCCAGTCGTGTCGTGCTGGAAGTGCAGATAGACAGGGACGCCATGATCTACACCAGCACGGCCATGTTGATGACCGACGGGCGCCTGTTGTCGACCATCCTGGACGGAGACCTGTTTTCACAGGCGGCAGCAGCGATGCAGACGCGCGGCATCCCCGAGCTGGTGATGGAACGTATGAAGCCGTGGGCGGTCGCCATAACGCTGGCCATGCCACCGGCCGTGACGGGCGAGGTGCTGGACCTCAAGCTGTACCAGTTTGCCATGGAAAACGACAAGCCGGTCTACGGGCTGGAGACGATTCGCGAACAACTGGATGTGTTCGAGGGGCTGCCGCTGAACGACCAGGTCGCCCTGCTGAAGGATGCCGTGGAACAGTTCACCGAAATCGATGACCTGCACGCGGAGCTGCTGGCGGCCTACCTGAGCCGGGACCTGGCGACCCTGGAGGCGCTGAACGAGGTTTCCATGCAGACCGGTGACCAGCGCCTGGCCCGGGATTTCCAGCAGCGCCTGATTTTCGATCGCAACCGGCGCATGGCGGAGCGCATGCAGGAGCACCTGCAGGCCGGCGGGGCCTTCATAGCCGTCGGGGCCCTGCACCTGCCGGGTGAGCAGGGCCTGCTCGAGTTGCTCGAGCAGCGTGGTTATTCGGTCAGGGTGGTCTATTAGGTTTTCCCGGGCGGGCTTCCGCGCCCGCACGACATAGATGTCAGTTTTCGCACTGACGGGCGAGGTACTTTTCTTTGCCCCGCCAAAGAAAAGTACCCAAAAGAAACGCGGGCCCGGAGGCTTGCCCGCTGACGCGGGTCTCCTGAGCTTCTCGTGAAAACCGGCGCTCGCCGAACTCGCGATCTCGCTGGCGCTCGATACGCTCAAACAGGCGGCTCGCTTGATCCGGTTTTCACTGCGATGCTCGGCTGCGCCTACGGTAATCGGGTGGCCACCCTTTGACCCGTTGCCCTCAGCGAGTAACGCAGCAATCCGGGATCAGAATACGCGTATCGCACCACAGGACAGGACCCGTAGGCGCCGCCGAGCATCGCAGCAGCAACCGGGGAAAGTGAGTCGCCTGTCTGAGCAAGCGCGACGTGTGCGATTGCGAGTTCGACGAGCGCCGATTGCTGCGAGAAGCACAGGGGAATCGCGCAGCGATCAAGCCTCCGGGCGCCCTTTCTTTTTGTCTCTTTTCTTTGGGCGAACAAAGAAAAGGGACCCGCCGTGCGAGCGCGGAAGCTCGCGTACAAATCAGTACCTCGCCTGTCAGTGCGAAAACTGACATCTATGTCGTGCGGGCGCGCAAGCCCGCGTACAAATCAGTACCTCGCCGCAGGCAAAACCTGCCCCCCATGCCTTGCGGGCGCGCAAGCCCGCATTACTCCTTGATACGCCAGTGCAGTGTCTCCCCGGCACACATGGGGATGACACTTGAATCCCCCAGCGTATAGCTGTCCGGTACCTGCCAGTCGGCCTTTTCCAGGGTGAGGGTATCGGTATTCGGTGCCAGGCCGTAGAAGGCCGGGCCATGCCGGCTGGCGAAGCCTTCCAGCCGGTCCAGGGCATCGGCCTCATCGAAGGCCTGGGCGTAGAGTTCCAGGGCGGCATGGGCGCTATAGATGCCCGCGCAGCCGCAGGCCGATTCCTTGTGTTCGCGCGCATGCGGCGCACTGTCGGTGCCGAGGAAAAACTTCGAGCTGCCACTGGTGGCGGCTTCTATCAGTGCCTCGCGGTGGGTCTCGCGCTTGAGTACCGGCAGGCAGTAGGCATGCGGCCGGAGTCCCCCCTGAAACATGGCGTTTCTGTTCAGCAACAGATGGTGTGCGGTGATGGTCGCGGCAACCGTGTCCGGTGCCGACTGGACGAATGCGATCCCGTCACGGGTGGTCACATGTTCCAGTACGATGCGCAGCTGCGGGTAGCGCTCTGCCAGCGGCTGCAGGTGACGCTCGATGAATACGGCCTCGCGATCGAAGACATCGACATCGCTGTCGGTGACCTCGGCATGCACCAGCAGGGGGAGGCCGAGCTCCGCCATGGCCTCGAGTGCCGCATAGGTATGGCTGATCCGGGTGACCCCGGCGTCGGAGTGGGTGGTCGCCCCGGCCGGGTAGAGCTTGACGGCGTGAATGTGGCCGCTCTGTTTTGCCCGCCGGATTTCCCCGGCGGAGGTGTCGTCGGTCAGGTACAGGGTCATTAGGGGTGTGAAGCCGGAGTCCGCCGGTGCGGCCGCCAGTACGCGTTCCCGGTAGGCGAGCGCCTGTTCCGTGGTGGTAACCGGCGGCTTCAGGTTCGGCATGATGATGGCGCGTTTGAACTGGCGTGCCGTGTGGGGGACGACGTCCTGCAATGCCGCGCCGTCGCGGACGTGCAGGTGCCAGTCGTCGGGGCGGACCAGGGTCAGTTCCATGACTGTTCCAGGGCGCCCTGTTGCAGCAGCAGGTTCAGGGTATAGCGCACCCCGAAGCCGGTGGTGTCCGTCGGGATATGACCCAGCCCGCCCTTGCGGTTGCTGGCCGCCAGGTCCACGTGGACCCAGTTGATGTCGTCGTCGACAAAACGGTTGAGGAAACGCGCGGCCAGTATGTGATCGGCCTCGCCGTCCAGGGTGCACTGTTTGGTATCGGCAAGGGTCGACTTGAGGTCCTCGTCGAAGTCCTTGTCCAGGGGGAAGGGCCAGACCCGTTCGCCGCTTTCCCGGCCGGCTGTCGTCAGGGTGGCGTGCAGCGCATCCCGGTTGCTGAACACACCGCTGTAGCGCGAGGACAGGGAGTAGATGCAGGCGCCGGTCAGGGTGGCGTAGTCGATCAGCAGTCGCGGTTTTTCCTTGCAGGCCAGGGCCAGGGTGTCGGCCAGCACCATGCGGCCCTCGGCATCGGTGTGAATCACCTCGATCGTGGTGCCGTTGCTGGCGGTCACCACGTCATTGGGCTTGTAGGCCTTGCTGCCGATGTGGTTCTGCGCCAGTGCCAGCCAGCAGTCAACCGGGTGTTCGATACCCAGGCGAGACAGTGCCAGCAGGGTCCCCAGGGCCACGGCGCTGCCCTGCATGTCCTCGTGCATGCCGTTCATGTAGCGGGCCGGCTTGATGTTCACGCCACCGGTATCGAAGCAGATGCCCTTGCCCACCAGGGCGAGGCGCTGGCCGCCGCGCGCGGCGGGGCGGTAGCGCAGGTGCACGATGCCGGCGTCGTTGACCGGGCTGGCCTGGGCGACGGCCAGAAAGGCACCGGCCTTCCGGCGGGCCAGCGCCCGGGTGTCCAGGAAGTCCATTTTCCAGCCCTCGGCGGCGGCCAGTTTGGTGACGAATGCACGGTAATGCGCAGGGGTGAGGTCGTTGGCCGGCAGGGCGGACAGCCAGCGCGCCAGGTGATTGCCGATGCTCTCGGCCAGTACCTGGGCCAGGTCCACCGGCTGTTCCAGCCCGTAGACCTCGATGCGCTTCAGCGCTGCGGGTTTGTCGGTCTTCGACTTGTAGCTGGGCATCGGGCACACCGCCGCCAGGATCGCCGCCGTCAGGGTCTCGGTGAGCCGGCTCGCTGTCGGCCGGTCAAAGCCGGCGATATGCAGCAGCACGGCGGTGGGGTCCTGTGCGCGCAGCTCGGCGGCGATCTTGCGTGCGCTGCAAAGGAGTTCGAAGTTGCTGGCATCGGGCTTGACGGTCTGCAGGATGGCGCGGGTGCCCGCTGCGTTGGGCAGGTCGGTCAGCAGCTGACAGGCGTGTTTGTCCCGGCGCCTGCAGCGCTGGAAACGGGCCTTGAGCACGTCGGCGTAGGCCAATCGCTCCCAGTGAGGCTTGCGCGGCGCATCCGGCAGTACCAACACGGCCACCCGGAAGGCGTCCATGCGCTTGCGGTCGGGGTCCTTTGTGTGTTGATTTATTTTGATTTTTTCGGTGTGCCGGTAGGGGATTTCCATGCTATTTGCCTTGACCTGTTAATGCAAAACACAGATCATATCGCGCTTACTGTATTTCGGGTACTGCTGTTTCCTTTGTATTCAGCAAGATGGGCGCCCTTCACGACCATTCGAGGCGGTCGCGGGTTCATCCCGGCGGCCTGGCCCTGCAGAAAACATCAATAAAACGTCATTCGTGACGAAGGCATGAAACAGACACTATGAAGGTTGCTGATAAGAAACGCTTGTTACGCGAGATGCTGTTTGCCCGGCGCTTCGAGGAGCGCTGTTACGAGGCCTATGTCGAACGCAACATCGGCGGGTTCCTGCATCTCTATCCCGGTGAGGAGGCCTGCGCCCACGGGGTGCTGGAGGCCGCGGATGCCGACAAGGACTACGTCATCACCAGCTATCGCGACCACGTGCACGCCATCAAGTGGGGCGCCGACCCCAGGAAGGTGATGGCGGAGCTGTATGCCAAGGAGACCGGCGTCAGCAAGGGGCGTGGCGGTTCCATGCACATCTTCGACGTAAAGAACCGTTTCATGGGCGGTTATGCCCTGGTGGGCGGTCCGTTCCCGCTGGCCGCTGGCATTGCCAAGGCCATTCAGATGAAAAAGGGCGAGGAGATCTGCATCTGTTTCCTGGGTGATGCCGCCAACAACCAGGGCACCTTCCACGAGTCGCTGAACATGGCCAAGCTCTGGAACCTGCCGGTGTTCTATGTGTGTGAAAACAATCTCTACGGCATCGGTACCCGCATCGACCGTTCCACGGCCGTGGTGGAACAGTACAAGCGGGTGTCGGCCTATAACATCCCGTCGGCCCAGGAAGACGGTCAGGATGTCGAGAAGGTCTACAAGGCGGCGGGCAAGGCCATCAAGCACGTGCGCTCCGGCAAGGGTCCCTATTTTCTCGAGCTGATGACCTATCGCTACCGTGGCCACTCGATGTCGGACTCCAATGCCTACCGCGCCAGGGCGGAGGAGCGCATGTGGAGCAAGCGTGACCCCATCATCATGTTTCGTGATCGCCTGATCGAGGACGGTCACCTGACCAAGGAAGAATACACCGACATGGATACCGATATCCTGGATGAGATCGAAAACGAGGTGATCGCCTTCGCCAACGATTCGCCCGAACCGCCGGTTTCGGAAGTCGAACGCTATGTCCTGGCTGAGAATGACCCGTGGGTCAGGGGCGGGGTGCATAAATGACCGAGATCATGTTCTGGGAGGCGGTGCTGCGTGCCCATGATGAAGAACTGGCCAATGACCCAATGGTGCTGGTCATGGGCGAGGACGTCGGTGTGGTCGGCGGCACCTACAAGGCGACGCTGGGACTGTATGACAAGTATGGCGAGCAACGGGTCATCGATACGCCGATTTCGGAAAACGGTTTTACCGGCCTGGGTATCGGCGCCTCCTTTCTGGGTGTACGTCCCATAATCGAGATCATGTCGGTGAACTTCGCCTGGCTGGCGATGGACCAGATGTTCAATACCGCGGCCAAGGTGCGCTACATGTCGGGTGGTCAGCTGGAGGCCCCGGTGGTAGTCCGTTCGCCCGGCGGCACCGCGCACCAGCTGGGTTCGCAGCACTCGGCCCGCATGGAGAAGGTCTTTATGGGGATTGCCGGTCTGCGCGTGGTCACGCCGTCCAGCCCGCGCCAGGCCTACGGCCTGCTGAAATCTGCGGTGCGCTGCAATGACCCGGTGTTCATCAACGAACACGAACTCATGTACAACATGAAGGGCGAGGTGCCGGACGAGGAGTACTTCCACCCGCTGGAAGGTTCCGAGATCGCCAGGCCGGGGCGCGATGTGACCCTGTTTGGCTACAACATCTCCGTGCACTGGTGTCTGCAGGCGGCGGAACTGCTGTCAAAACATCACGGCATCGAGGCCGAAGTCGTGGACCTGTATGCCCTGAGCCCGCTGGATCGTGCCGGAATTCGTGACTCGGTCACGCGCACCCATCGCGCGGTCATCGTCGAAGAGGCCGAGCCGATGGTGGGCGTGGGCGCCGAGGTGATGGCGATCATCAATGAAGAATGTTTCTTCGAGCTGGATGCCGCTCCGCTCCGGGTTTCCGCGCTGAACGTGCCGATCCCCTACAACCATGCACTGGAGAAAACGGCCCTGCCGGATGCCAATGACGTGGTCGAGGCGGTACGGACAATGTTCGGCGTCTGAGCCTGAAAAATAAATACCTGTTCACCGCAGAGACGCAGAGGACGCAGAGAACATAAAGAGAAGGCCAATCGGGCAAAAGCACTACCCCACATCATGGCCTTTGATTATGATTTTATAATTTCCGTTCTTTGCGCCCTCTGCGTCTCTGCGGTGAGAACTGATTTCCTACAAGGAACGGCGTTTCATGTCTGAACCCTATGTAATCAAGATGCCCCAGCTTTCCGACACCATGACGGAGGGTGTTGTCGTCAGCTGGGAGAAGAATATCGGCGACAAGGTCAGTCGCGGCGATATCGTCGCCACGGTGGAGACCGACAAGGCCGTGATGGATGTGGAGGTATTCCGCGACGGCTTTCTCTCGGGTCCGATTGCGCCGGTGGACGCCGTGGTCCCGGTGACCCATGCGATTGCCTACCTGGTCGAGTCGGCCGATGAGGTGGTGCGGGGCGAGGCGGAACAGGTCCCGACGGCGGCGCCCGCAAGTGCACCGGCTGCAGCACCGGCCGGGGCGCCACCGGCACCGGCTGCTCCACAGGCCATTCCGCCTGCCGCCGGTAGCACTGCCCCGGCACCGCGACCGCAGGGCGGCAAGGCCTCGCCGCTGGCACGCAGGCTGGCCGGTCAGGTCAGTGCCGATCTTGACCGCCTGACCGGCACCGGACCGGGTGGTGTGATCACCGCGGCCGACATCCAGCGCGCCCCGGCTGTCTACGAGGTCGAGGTGCCCGGCGAGGGCCGCCCCATGAGATCGATGGAGAAGGCCATCGCGCGCGCCATGTCGGCCTCGCTTTCCATGCCGACCTTCCGGGTGAGTTCCCATATCCACCTGCAGACCCTGATGACGGCCGCCAAGCAGCACGGTGTATCAGTGACCGTGGCGATCGCGCGCGCCTGTGCACTGGCCATGAAGGAACACCCGAAGATCAACTGGTGTTACCAGCCGGACGACAAGCTGATTGAACGCGAGCAGGTCGACATCGGTATGGCAGTGGCAGCCGACGACGGCGGGTTGGTGGTGCCCATTTTGCGCAATGCCGAGTCGCGCGATCTTGGTGAACTGAACAATGACTGGAAGGACCTGGTGGCACGGGCGCGCACCCGCCACCTGAACCCCGAGGAGTTTACCGGCGCCACCTTCCAGATATCCAACATGGGTATGTTCGACGTCAGCTACTTCGATGCGATTGCCACCCCTGGGCTGGCGGCGATTCTGGCCATCTCATCCAATACCGATAAGGGCAGTGCCTTCACCATCACGGCGGACCACCGGGTGATCAACGGGGCGGATGTCGCGAAATACCTCTATACCCTGAAGGGCCTGATCGAACAGCCGTTCGACTGGATGGGGCCGGGCGGCCCGGCCATACCCGAGGGCGACTGGGACTACGACGTGGTGGTCATCGGCGGCGGACCCGGCGGGGAGGATTGTGCCCGCGACCTGGTCGGCCACGGTCTGAAGGTCGCCCTGGTGAATGATTCCCCCTTCCCGGGCGGCGAGTGTCTGTGGCGCGGCTGTATCCCCTCCAAGGCCTGGCGGGCGGCGGCCGATCGCATGCGCGATCGTGCCGAGGATGCACACCTGGGTGTGAGCGGGACCAACAAGGCCCGTCTGGTCTGGAAGGATCTCGAGAATACCCGGCGTGGTGTACTGGAGACCCGCGGCGGCATGGCGCTCAAGACCGACAAGGGTGTCAGGATCAACTACATTCACGGTTTCGGTCAGTTTGTCGACGACCACCACCTGGCCATCCACACCTCCACCAACCAGGATGACCCGCACACCCGCGCGGCCCTCCCGACCGGCAAGCCTGAAAAGACCCTCAGCTTTGGCTGTGCGGTGATCGCCACCGGCGCACCGCCATTCGTCCCGCCGATCCCGGGGGCACTGGAAGGGCTGGAGAACCTGGGCGTGCTGACCTCGGACACCGTGTGGGCCCTGGAGAGTCCGCCGAAGAAGCTCGCCGTGATCGGCGCCGGTGCCATCGGCGTGGAAATGGCACAGATCTTCCAGGACTTCCGCAGCAGGGTCACCCTGCTGGAGGCGCAGGAGCGCATCCTGGCCGAGGTCGAGCCCGAGATCGCGAAGCAGCTGGAGGGTGTACTGGCCGATGAGCCGCGCCTCGACGTGCAGACCTCTGCCGTGGTGAACAAAATCTCCGGTGAACCGGGTGCCATGAAACTGGCCTTCACCGATGCGGCGGGCAAAAAGCGCACGCTCACCGTGGAACGCGTCATCATGGCGACCGGCAAGCGTCCGGACCTGGATGGCCTCGGCCTGGAAGCGGCCGGCGTGGCCAGCGAGGCCGGGATTGTCACGGCCGATGCCCGCTGTCGTACCAGCGTGCCGCACATCTTTGCCCTGGGCGATGTCATCGGCGGCCTGATGCTGGCGCACACGGCCGGACAGCAGGGGCGGGTCGCGGCCGCCACCATCCTGGGCGAGAACATGAAATACGATCAGGACAAGGACTGCGGCGTCATCTTCAGCCGGCCCCAGGCCGCCTTCGTGGGCCTGTCGGTTGAGCAGGCCAAGGCGCAGGGCCTCGATGCCGTGGAGGTAAAGGTGCCCATGAACATCGACGCCAAGGCGATGATCAACAACGAGACCCACGGCCTGATCAAGATAGTCGCGGACAAGATCACGCACCGGGTGCTGGGGGTGCATTTCCTGGCGGACCACGCGGACACCCTGATCGGCGAGGCCGTGATGATGGTCGCAGGCGACATGACGCTGGAGCAGGTGGGTGAGGCGATCCATCCGCATCCGACCCAGACCGAGCTGTTCGGCGACATGGCGCGGCGGCTGCTGTCACGCCTGCGCCGCAGCCGCAAGAAGGTGAAAGCGTAAATTACATATTCACCGCAAAGGCGCAAAGGGCGCAAAGAATGCAAAGCCAATGATTGCTGGTTGCGTGATCCGGATATCCTGTGTCCATGACCAAACAGAAATCAATAACTGTTTTTTTATTTCTAATTATTTTTTCTTTGCGTCCTTTGCGCCTTTGCGGTGAGAAATTTTTAGTTAACGGACCCTGACTATGTCTGATATCAAGAAAGTGGTGCTGGCCTACTCGGGCGGGCTCGATACCTCGGTCATCCTGAAATGGCTGGAGGAGACCTACGATTGCGAGGTGGTGACCTTCACCGCGGATATCGGCCAGGGCGAGGAAATCGAGCCGGCGCGCGCCAAGGCGGCAGCGATGGGTGTCAGTGAGATCTATATCGAGGATCTCACGGAGGAGTTCGCGCGCGACTACGTGTTCCCGATGTTTCGCGCAAATACTATCTATGAGGGGGAATACCTGCTGGGTACCTCGATCGCCCGCCCGCTGATCAGCAAGCGCCTGGTGGAGATCGCGCGCGAGACCGGTGCCGATGCCATTGCCCACGGCGCCACCGGCAAGGGTAACGACCAGGTGCGTTTCGAACTCGGCGCCTATGCACTCAACCCGGATATCAGGATCATCGCGCCCTGGCGTGAATGGGAACTGGGTTCGCGCGAGACCCTGCTGGCCTATGCGGACCAGCACGGCATCCCGGTCGAACACAAGCAGGGCAAGAAGTCTCCTTATTCAATGGATGCCAACCTGCTGCACATCTCCTATGAAGGGGGCATCCTCGAGGATCCCTGGGCCGAGCCCGAGGACGATATGTGGCTGTGGACGGTGTCACCGGAAAATGCACCGAACGAGCCGACCTATATCGAGCTGGGCTTCGAGCACGGCGATGTCGTGGCGGTCAACGGGGAATCCATGAGCCCGGCCCGGGTGATGGAGGTCCTCAATAAACTGGGTGGCGCCAACGGCATCGGCCGTACCGACATTGTCGAGAACCGCTATGTCGGCATGAAATCGCGCGGTTGTTACGAGACCCCGGCCGGCACCATCCTGCTGAAGGCGCACCGTGCCATGGAGTCGCTGACCCTGGATCGCGAGGCCGCCCACCTGAAGGACGAGTTCATGCCGCGTTATGCCAGCCTGGTCTACAACGGCTACTGGTGGAGCCCCGAGCGCAGACTGCTGCAGCAAATGATCGATGCATCGCAGGCGCAGGTGAACGGTGAAGTGCGGCTCAAGCTCTACAAGGGCAATGTCATCCTGGTCGGGCGCAAGTCGGCAACCGACAGCCTGTTCGACGAGCGCATTGCCACCTTCGAGGAAGACGAGGGCGCCTATAATCAGAAGGACGCCGAGGGTTTCATCAAGCTCAACGCCCTGCGCATGCGCATCGCGTCACGACGTAATAAATAACGGCGAACGGTTCCTAAGCCGTTCCCTGGCCAGCCACGGTTACCGCCTTCCAGGCCCGTGTTGCTGGCATACACGACACTCAGTCATTCAAGCCCCCGGGGGCGGGGCTAACGGGGGTACTAAAGATGCGACTGCTCCATACCATGCTGCGCGTTGGCAACCTGGAACGCTCGATTGATTTCTATACCCAGGTGCTGGGCATGAAATTGCTGCGCCAGAAGGACTATCCGGACGGGAAATTCACCCTGGCCTTTGTCGGCTATGGCGACGAGTCCGACAGCACCGTTATCGAACTGACCTATAACTGGGATACCGATAGCTACGACCTGGGCGAGGGCTATGGTCACATCGCCATCGAGGTCGACGATGTCTACGAGGCGGTCAGTGAACTGCAATCGCGCGGCGGCAAGGTCATCCGTGATGCCGGGCCGATGAATGCCGGTACGACAATAATCGCGTTCATCGAGGATCCGGACGGGTACCCGATCGAACTGATCGGCAAGAAGCACTAGGTGGCAGCTGCAACCGTTTCACAAGCCGGGCAGCAGGGTCTGTGCCGTTCAGTTATTGCCCATGAAGGGCAGCGGAATTTCCATAAAGATTGCCGCGACTGCGGCGACGATGATGACCACCGCGATCACGGTGATCACCAGCAAGTGGCGTTCATAGGAAAGCATGCTTGTTTATCCCCCCTGTATTGATATCTTGATCGTCGTGTGCGACCTGTGACGACACCAGATTAATGTATCAGCGGGTCGTTGACAAATTAACAGCAGCGACCCCGCTCATTGCCGCCCGTTCGCCTCCCTGCCGAACAGCCTGAGGGCGTTGGTCAGTCGCAGTTTTTCTTCCAGTTCGGGTGGCAGTGCCTTCAGCCAGTTGCGGTGAAATTCAACGAAGCGGCCGTACTGTTGCCAGCCGGTATCCGCTTCATCCCAGCTGTCGAGGCGCTCCACGGGCCACACCGGGTCGGAACCGATCAGGAAACGATCCGGGTAGCGTTCAAGCAACTGACGCCACTCCGGCAGGAGTTGACCATCCTTGCCGGTGATGGGGTTGTCCACATAACGCCAGGGGTCGCGCGCCGAGAGTTCGGCCCAGACCGCGGGACAGGCGGCCATGACCTCGTCGACCTGTGCGGGTGTCAGTATGGCGCCGGCATGTGCCCAGATAATTTTCAGTCCGGGCTGTGCACGGCAAAGGCCGGCAAGTTGGCGGGTGTTGCTGTATTCAGTGTGCAGCAAAACCGGGATGGCGTGCTCGATGGCGAGCTCCATCAGCCCGCTGATGACCGGTGTTTCCCAGGCCGGGGTGAATCCACTGATCAGGTGCAGTTCGCCGATGCCTTGCCATTTGCCGCTGGCAAGCGCGCTGCGTGCACGCTCCAGAACGCTCTTGTCAAAGGACCAGGTCGACCAGTCACCGGGTGCCTGGTAGGGACTCCATATCGGGATGATGCGCTGCGGTGCCAGCCGGTGGAGCTTCAGGACGTGTTCGGCGGGTGTTCCGATGACGAGTGCCAGGACGGTGTTGTTGTCCTGGAGGATCCGCAGCGCCTCTGCGGCGCTGGTGACCTCTTCCTGGTTCCACTTGTAATGCACATGGGTGTCGGCGAAGGGCGGGAGTGCCCTGGCTGGCAGCGACAGGGACAGTAGCAATGCCGGCAGGGCGTACACCAGGGACCGCATATCTCGCCGCCGTTGCTGTTTCCCCGGTTCGCAGGTGTCCCGATCGCAAGCCCGTTGATTCGGCTATTTGAACAGGTGTTCCTGGTTACCGTAATAAGGGGTCGGCGGTACGGGATAAGGGGAGCCACCGGTTTGCGGGGGCTGTGGCGCCTTGCTGGCCTCTTCGAGTTTCTTGATGCGTTGCTTCAGGCGCTCGATTTCAGCGGCATCGGGGTTGGCTGCGGGGGCACCATAGGCGGGCGCGGTGCCATAGCCGCCCGGGGCGCCGCCATATCCGTAGCCAGGTTCACCGCCGTAGCCGCCCGGGGCGCCGCCGTAACCGCCCGGGGCGCCGCCATATCCGTAGCCGGGTTCACCGCCGTAGCCACCCGGGGCGCCACCGTAACCGCCCGGGGCGCCGCCGTAGCCACCCGGGGCGCCACCGTAACCACCCGGGGCACCGCCGTAGCCACCCGGGGCACCGCCATAACCATAGCCGGGTTCACCGCCGTAGCCGGGCGCGCCGCCGTAGCCATAACCCGGCGGCGGGCCATCGTAGTAATCATCACCCCTGTCCTTGTTGCCACCCATCCATTTTGAGGGGTTCATCATGTTACCGAAGTCAACGGCAACGACCGGGTTGGCAAGCAGCAAACCGGCTGCCATAAAAATTCCACTTATTGTTCGTGTCGGGTGGTGCATGGTCTCACTCCTCTGCTGTGTGGGCGACGCCAGCAAAGGCGGGTGATGCCGCCCTCGGCATGAAGCCGCAGATGAACACAATGTACTCTTATCGCACTTGGCGGATAAGACGTCAAATCATTCGGGGTATTTCCTGAAGAATGTTATGGAATGTCCATGCCCGGCAGTGCGGGCAGTGCGGGCAGTGCGTCTCAGTAATGAGGTGGCGGGGTTTCCTCTCCGGGCTGGGCCAGATTGTCGGGTAACCGTGTCCTGATGATGGTTTCGAGACGCTTGATGGTTTCAGCCTGTTCCGCCACCAGCCGTTCCTGTTTCAGCAGGGTGATCGTCAGTTCCTCAAGCGTGGCCTCCTGGTGCATAAGCCGGCTTTCCAGCATCTCGATACGGGCGGTCAGTTCGGTGTCGGTCATGGTCGCTGCTGTAGTCGGGGTGTCGGTCATCACGGCCCTGCGCACGCCGGGCATGGCTATTGTACCCCGGAGTGGCCCGGGTGTGAGCGTGGCGCGGCCTTGCCGAAGTCTTTAGTATTGACGTCATGAGAACTACCCAGACTGGAGACATGCATGAGTGACGCCCTGAACTACCTGATCGCCGCCCGGCCCGACGCCATCAAGCCCTACTTCACGTTTCTGAAGGAGGCCGGCAAGAATCTGGATATACGCACCCGAGATCTGATCTCGGTGATCACCAAGGTCGATGCTCAGACCGAAGGCGGGTTTCGCCAGTACCTGACCCGTGCCCTGCGCAATGGCGCCAGCCCCAACGAAGTCATCGACGCCCTGCTGATGGCGTTCCCCACGCTGGGCCTGGCCAAGATCGTCTGGGCCGTGGAAATCCTGCTGGACATGGACATCCCGGAGTTCCGGCCGGAGAACCTGTTCGCGGAGTCCTCCTGGCACACAGTCGGTCCGCTGGCCGAACTGCAGAGCGGGGAGATTACCTATCGGGAATGTGACGGCCGCAGCCTGTATATCTACCGTGACGCCGATGTGCTGCGTGTCTATGACAGCCGCTGTCCCCACCAGGTCACCAATATTCCGCACCTGGCCCTGGAAGGTACCCGCCTGACCTGTCCCAAGCACAAGTGGGCGTTCGATGTGACTACCGGTGAGTGCGTCGATGTCGGCAACCGGCCGTTGACCGAGTTCGAACACAAGCTCGAGGGCGATATCCTGAGGGTATTCTGGTAGGCCGCCAAGACACTGCTGTGGTGACCAGTCCGGATTTACAGCCCGGCACCGTGCCCCGGCCGCAGGTGGCCGTGAGCAGCTGCCTGCTCGGTAACCCGGTGCGCTATGACGGCAACCATACCCGCTACAACTGGCTGGTCGACAGCCTGGGCCGGTTCGTCGATTTCATTCCCCTGTGTCCGGAGGTGGCCATCGGTCTGGGCGTGCCGCGCAACCCGGTCCAGTTGACCGGCGACCCGGCGCAGCCGCGCGTGCAGGGGGTGACCGAACCCGAACTGGACGTGACCGATGCCCTGTGGATGCAGGGACAGAAGGTGGCCGGCTCGCTCGACCGGATCGCCGGCTATGTCTTCAAAAGCCGATCGCCCAGTTGCGGCCTGTTCCGGGTCAAGGTGCGCACGCCCGGCGGCGTGGTGCGCAAGGGGCGCGGGGTTTATGCGGCCGCAATACTTGAGGCCTGCCCGGCACTGCCGGCCGAGGAGGAGGGCCGGCTGAACGATGCGGTATTAAGGGAAAACTTCGTCAGTCGCCTGTATGCCTATCAGCGCTGGCTGCTGCTGCGCGAAGAGGGACTGGGCGCAGAGCGTCTGCTGGACTTCCATATGCGGCACAAATACCTGGTGATGGCACATTCCCAGGCTGCCTACCAGCGTCTGGGAAGGCTGCTGTCGCAACTCAAGGGCGTTGACATCGATGCGGTTGCCCGCAGCTACCTGGACGAGTTCATGCCGGCCCTGGCGCGCCGCGTCAGTCCGGGTCGCCATGGCAATGTGCTGCAGCACATCATGGGTTATCTGAAGCGTCGCATCGGTCCGGATGACAAGGCCGAGCTGGTGTCAGTTATCGATGCCTACCGCCGCGGCGATGTACCGCTGGTGGTCCCTGTAACACTGCTGCGGCACCACTTTCGTCGCAACCCGGACGAATACATCGGTATGCAGTGGTACCTGTGGCCCTATCCCGACGAGCTGGGCCTGCGCAACCAGTTATGAGTGCTGTGCAACAGCAGGTCACCAGAGTGATATCAGGGCGCGCCCTCTCTCGCATCACTAGAGAATGGCGCCCTGGCCCGCGCTACTCAGAGGGCGGTGCGTAGCGGTTACAGGGGCCCTGACCGGCGCCGTAGCCGAAACCGGACCCTCTACCATAGCGGGGATCCGCGCAATTACCCGGTCCGTAGCCGCGATTACCACGATTGCCCATGCCGAAGCCGGAACCGCTGCCGTCCGCGGGGCCACGCCCGTAACCGCCGCGGTTACCGGGGCCGCGCCCGTAACCGCCACCGTCACCGGGTCCGCGCCCGTAACCGCCACCGTCACCGGGTCCGCGCCCGTAACCGCCACCGTTACCGGGGCCGCGCCCACCGCGGTTACCCATGCCGAAGCCGGAACCGCTGCCATCACCGGGGCCACGCCCGTAACCGCCACGGTCACCGGGGCCGCGTCCGTAACCGGGTCCGTAGCCGCGCTCAGCGCGATTACCCATTCCGAAGCCGGAACCGCTACCGTCTGCGGGGCCGCGCCCGTAACCGCCACCGTCACCGGGTCCGTAGCCGCTGTCCGGGCGATTGCTGCTGCCGCTGCCCATGCCGAAGCCGGCCTCAACCGCGTTGATATACAATGCCCCGCTGATGGCGAGGGCTGTCAGAATACTGGTGCTTAATCGTTTCAAGGTGGATTCTCCCCTGTTATTAGGTTATTTCCTTGCGGCGATGCTGGCCGTTATTAAGGAATGACAAATGTGCTAAAGCCGGGTGTCACTGTCCCCCGGCATCGTCCGGATAATGCGCCGCCCGTGCCAGGGATGCAAAGCATTCCTGGATATATTGCGCGGCCATATGCCGGCTAGAGATCAATGGTCACGGATGCCGCGGCCCGGCGCGCCTTGTGCAAAGCGGCCTCGAGGCTGTCACCCCGCGCCAGCACCACACCCATGCGGCGCTGGCCGCTGACCCCGGGTTTGCCGAACAGACGTAACTGGGTGTCGGGTTCGGCAAGTACCTGTTCGAGGTCGCTGAAACCGACCTGGCTGGATTCGCCTTCTACCAGGATGACGCTGGAGGCCGACGGCCCGTGCAGGTGGATATTGGGGACGGGCAGGCCCAGGATGGCGCGTGCATGCAGGGCGAACTGTGACAGGTCCTGGGAGATCATGGTGACCATGCCGGTGTCGTGCGGACGTGGTGAGACCTCGCTGAAGATCACTTCGTCGCCCTTGATGAACAACTCCACCCCGAAGATGCCACGGCCACCCAGCGCCGCGGTGATCCTGCCGGCAATCGTGCGCGCCGTGGACAGGGCCGCCGGGCTCATCGCCTGGGGTTGCCAGGACTGGCGGTAGTCGCCGTCGACCTGCACATGGCCGATGGGCTCGCAGTAGCTGGTCCCGTTCGCGTGGCGCAGCGTCAGCAGGGTGATCTCGAAGTCGAAGTCCACGAAACCCTCGACAATGACCTTGCCGGCACCCGTGCGGCCGCCGGCCTGTGCATATTCCCAGCCCGGGTCGATATCGGCGGGCTGCCTGATGGTGCTCTGGCCCTTCCCGGAGGAACTCATAATCGGCTTGACCACGCAGGGCAGGCCGATGTCCGCAACGGCGCGGTCGAATTCCTCGCGGGTTGCGGCAAACCGGTAAGGCGAGGTGCGGATGCCCAATTCCTCGGCGGCCAGTCGGCGGATCCCCTCGCGGTTCATGGTCAGGCGCGCGGCGCGCGCGGTCGGGATGACGGTGTAGCCCTCCGCCTCCAGTTCCACCAGGGTGTCGGTCGCGATGGCCTCGATTTCCGGGACAATGTAGTGGGGCTGCTCCGCCTCGATCACCGCGCGCAGGGCGGCACCGTCCAGCATGGAGAGGGTGTGGCTGCGGTGCGCCACCTGCATGGCGGGCGCGTTGGCATAGCGATCAACCACGATCACTTCAACGCCGAGTCGTTGCAACTCGATCACGACCTCCTTGCCGAGTTCGCCGCCTCCGCAGAACAGCACGCGGGTTGCACAAGGGGACAGGGGGGTGCCTATCGCTGCCATTGGAGGGATCCTGGTGACATGAGAAAGCACCCGATTATAGGGGATTTGCCGGCGGTGCCGCGCTAACCGGGCGCTATTTGTCAAAAAACGCAATATATGTTGCGTTGAGGGCGGATTCCGGTTTACGGGTATATATTTTTGCGCCACTATTCGTTTATGAATACAGAGACAGCAGGCACAGCTGAATCCGGGCGCCGTGGCAACGGTTTCAGGATATTTCTCATCGTCCTGGTCACCGTCCTGGTCACGGCAGGTATCACGCTACTGGCGGTTAAATATTTCCTGTTCCCTTCGGAGTTCAGGCCGGTTGAATTGTCGACGCAGGAGGAGCGGGTCCTGAACGACAAGCTCGAGCGACTGGACTCGATGCAGTATGTGACCCGCAAGCAGCGCCGTGACCAAAAGACAGGAACCGGGGGGCAGGCCGGGGACGAGGGTGAGGTTGCTGTTCCCGGGGAGCTCGAGCCGGAACCCTACAGCGAGGAAGGTGCCGACAGGACCATTACCCTGAGCGAGCGCGAACTCAACGCCTTGCTGGCGAAGAATACCGACCTGGCCAGAAAGCTGGCCATCGATCTCTCCGATGACCTGGTCAGTGCGAAGCTGCTGGTGCCGGTCGACGAGGACTTCCCCGTCATGGGTGGCCGGATACTGAAGGTCAGGGCCGGTGTCGAACTGGCCTACCAGGAAGGACGGGCCGTGGTGATCCTGAAGGGGGTCAGCATTATGGGGGTACCGATTCCGAATGCCTGGCTGGGCGGCCTCAAGAACATCGACCTGGTGGAGCAGTACGGTACCGATACCGGTTTCTGGAAGTCGTTCTCGGACGGGGTGCAGGATATCCGCATCGCGGATGGCAGCCTGCAAATAGAACTGAAGGAATAAGCGGCCGGGGATTCACCCTCGCGCCTGATCCTGAATCAATAAGCCTGCTGCTGGGGAACCCTGAGTTCCTCGATATCCTGGTTCCGGTATGAGAATGAGAATGTACCGCCGTACTTGCGGCGTTCGAAATGCATGCCTGCCGCCGAAACGCGGGTCAGCAGGACCTGCTGCTCCGAACTGTTCTTGCGTTTGACCTTGACGACCTTGCCGACGTGCTCCTTGGCCTCGCCAAGCTCGATCGGCACATAGACCAGATGGAACTTTTGGGGTCTGGTGGCCGTGGCCTTCGGGCTTGCAGTGCTGGTGCTGGCCGTTGATGCGGTCTGAGTACGCATTTTCTCCAGCGCCTCCCGGTCCTGTGCGCTGAGGTCTTCTTTCTCCATGAGGTCAAGAATCTCGTTCTGCAGTTTCTGCCGGTCCGCGTCGGACATATTGGTCTCGTTCTGGTTAATGAAGCGTCGCATTAACTCGATTTTTTCCACATCCCCCTCGCCCGGATTGGAATTCTCGATGAAATCAAGCCCACTGTTCATGTAGGCCAGCGCCTCCTGCTCGGTCAGGGTCTTGTCATGGATGCCCTGGTTGACTGCCAGACCCGTGCGAACCACCTCCCAGCCGCCCCAGGCGGTGAAGACATACAGGCCAAGAGCAACGGCTGCAGTGAACGAGGTGATGTAGGCAAGAAACGGCTTCTTGTCATCCCGCCAGTAGATGATGCCGTAAAGAGTGGCCGTGATCGGGGAGAGCAGCAGTACCGCCAGGCCCCAGAGGATGTTTCGCTTGAACGCCCTGACCAGAAGCCAGATCAGCGCGATGAACGCAACCACTCCAAACAGCGAGGCCAGCAGGTTCAGTGTTTCCATGGTGGTTCCTTGAATCCTTGTTGTAGCAATTACATGTTGTTGGAAAGCACGACTATCTGGTGTATCGGTCGCCGGTACACAGAGCTTTAAGGAACCGAATCAGGCCGGTCAGCCAGTCAAGCCGTGTGCGCGCGGTCGCGCATGAAAATGAGAAATATTCTCGTCTGCATTCCGGTTATTTCCGCCACCCCCCGGCGCTGTAGTCACATGATATTTTTTATCGGCCCATACTCTCAGTTTCATGCAGAATATTATAACACTTAGAAATATAAGCTTATTTAAATATTTTCCCACTACTGGCAGTGGAATTCGCTTATCAGGCCGTTAACGGGACTTGACTTAACAGAGAATTGGTATTTAATAATATACTAATATGTTTTACAGGAGTATCTATTATTAACGCGATCAAATTATTTATGCGCCTGGTGCTGGCCGCGTTACTGCTGCAGGCCTCGGCCGTGCCGGTAGCGGCTGAAGAACCTGACCTCTGTGAACCCTTCCTGGACGGCAAGGTCGATGCGACGCTGTTGTCCACGATGCTGTCGGCAGCCGAGAACGGTCACCTCTACCGCATCGATCAGGACAGTTCGCGGGTCGGCTTCTGCGTGGACAGCCAGTTGTCCCGTATCGAGGGATCGTTCCGTAACTTCAAGGGGGGGCTGGCACTTGATTCCGGAACCACCAGCGATGGACAGGCGATGGTCGTCATCCGCACCGACAGCGTGTATACGGACACGGCCTTCATCAGGCAGTTACTCAAGGGCGACAGCTTTTTCGATGCGGATAACAACCCGGAAATCCTGTTCGTGAGTACGGGCTTTGAATGGACCAGTGCCACCACGGCCATGCTGACTGGAGATATCACGGTGCGTGGCGTGACCCGTTCCGTGGTCTTTGATGTAACCCTGACCGAGAAGAGCCAGGCCAATACCGGCGAGGAAAAAAGAATCGTGGTCAAAGCGACGACCACCCTCAACCGCTCGGATTTTGGCATGACGTCACTCAACTCGCTGGTCAGTGACAATGTCAGGCTCTGCCTGAGCGTTGAGGCGACCCGCTACCAGTCCTGAATACCTGACCATATTCCCTGATACGGCCCGGCTGCCACGTGCCGAGCCAGGTTGCCGGTCGGTCACGGCCGCTCGGTCTCCCGCTTCCCCTGTTTTCCTGTCCCAGACGCACTACCGATGCTATCGCATGCCCCCTGTATGCCATGGATCCGGCCCGAATCAGATCCCTCGTACCCGTCTCAACGATCTCTCCGGAACCATTCAGGTTTTCAGGACTTTAGTCGTTAAGATATAGGACAAAAAAATCGATTAGTTCAAGGGACAATCATGCGTATTCTGATCGGAGTGTTAATTATGCTGGCCGGCCTCATTGCCGCCATCATAACTACATTAAAATCAATGACTAATCCCGATTTCTGGAGGAAGGGCGCCGAGCGCCTGAAGGCATATTCCCAGCCGTTAGCGGATGCGGGGCCGGTCTCCGGGCAAGCGGTTGGCCAGGATGCGGGATCGGGCATCGAGGAAGAGGTCAGGCAGCTGCACGGGAAAATCCAGTATCTGGATGCCGCCTACCGGGAAAGCGAGAATCGCGCCGAGGTGCTGGAGTCGCGCCTGCAGGAAATCTGTCAGCTGCAAACGCATATCAATGATGGTGATGAAGATAGCGCTGCGGATCCCTCTACACCTGGCAATACCCATGAACAGGAAACCGAAACCCTGACAGCGAAGCTCAAGGCGCTTGAGACCGAACTGGACGACAATCGAAATGGGTCCAATCAGCAGCTCGAGATCAGGGATCGGGAAATCCGTGAGCTGCAGGCACAATTTCAGAAGCTGAAAACCGATCACCTCGAGTCTGAAAATCTTGCCAGGCAGCAGTTTGATATCAACGTTCAGGAATACAGGCAGCTGGCAGAAACTATCGAAGCCAAGGAACGGGAAATCGTCCAGTTACATGGCAAGATCGATCAAATGGACATGGATGCGCATGATGGTGAAGAGCGCGAGGCGTTGCTCGAAGAGAAGGAGCGTCACATCAGCCGGCTTCAGGGCCAGATCCATGAACTTGATGCAGCCCTGCATGACACTGCCGTGCGCACCGAGCAACTCGAGGCCAGAGAGCATGAAGTTGCCCGGCTGGGCATTCGGGTGCAAGAGCTGGAGTCTGCCTTGCGCGATAGCCGGGAGCGTGCGCAGCAGCTGGAGACCACAGATCAGGAGATCGAACATCTCAGCAGTGTGGTGGCGGAAAAGGTCGATCATATTGCCAGTCTGGAAGGCCGGATTCAGTCACTCGATGCCGCTATTCAGGAAGGGGATGAACGTGATCGCCTGCTCGAGGCCAGGGAACGTGAAGTCGGTGAACTGCATGACCGGGTACAGGAGCTGGAAGGCAGCCTGCACCACAGCCAGGAGCGCAACCAGGCCCTGGAAGGCAAGGAGCACGAAATCAATGAACTGCATGTTCGGGTGCAGGAACTGGAAGCTGAACTGGATACGGCCCGGGAACGTGGTCAGCAGTGGGAAGACAAGGAGCAGGAGGCCAGTGCACTGAGTGCCCGGATGCAGGAGCTGGAAGGCAGCCTGCACCGCAGCCAGGAGCGCAACCAGGCCCTGGAAGGCAAGGAGCAGGAAGTCAATGAACTCCACGTTCGGGTGCAGGAACTGGAAGCTGAACTGCATACGGCCCGGGAAGGCCAGGGGCAGGAGGTCAGCGCACTGAATGCCCGGGTACAGGAGCTGGAAGGCAGCCTGCAAGACAGCCAGGCACGCGCACAGTTGCTTGGTCCCAAAGAGCGGGAGATTGCACACCTCAATAAGGCGCTGCAGGAGAAAGTCGATAACATCGTCGCACTGGAGGGTCGGGTCCAGGTACTGGATGCGGCAATGCAGGAGGGCCATGAAAATGGTTGAGAAAACTCACAAGCTCTCGGAACAGGCGCGGCAGCACGAGACCCGGGTGCAGGAGCTGGAATCCGCCCTGCACGACAGCCAGGAGAGCGTACAGCAGCTCAAGGGCATAGAGCAGGATATAGTGCGCCTCAGTGAGCAGGCTTATGAGCTTGAGAGCAAGGGGAATGAGCTGGAGGCGCTGACTGTTCGGGCTCAGGATCTCGAATCCGAACTGCATGCAAGCCGGAAACGCACACAGCAACTGGAGGCTAAAGAGCGCGAGTTTGCAAACCTCAATGAAACCCTGCAGCAGAAGGTTGATCACATCGCTGCGCTGGAGGATCGGGTGCGGGCGCTGGATGCGGCAGTGCAGGAGGGTCGTGAGCACGGCCAGCTACTGAAGATCAGGGATGAGGAGATCGCACAGCTTGTCGAGAAAACTCACAAGCTCTCGGAACAGGCGCAGCTGCTGGAAGTCAGGGAGCAGGAGGTCAGTCAGCTGACTACCCGGGTGCAGGAACTGGAATCTGCCATCTCTGAAGGTAACAAGCATGCGCAACTTCTGGAGATCAAGCAGCAGGAAGCCAGCGAGTTGAGTGCCAGGCTTCAGGAATTGTCGGTCGAGCTGCGGGACAGCCAGGATCGCGTACAGCAACTGGAGGCAAAAGAGCAGGAGGTTATCCAGCTCAGCGAGCAGCTCGGGCAGCTGGAGGCCTGGGAGCAGAAGGCTACCAGTCTGCAGGCCGCTGTTACAGAAAAGGATGAGCAGATCAAGGAGATTAAAGGCAGGATGCATGATCTGGCTGTGGCCCTGCGCGACACCACGGCACGCGCCGGCGAGGCTGATGCCAGGGGTGAGGAAGTCGCACGCCTGAATGAACGGTTGCGGGAACTGGATGCGGCCGTAGAGGAAGGCAATGCACGTGCACGGCAGCTGCAGGCGAAGGAACAGGAAGTCGGCGAACTGACCGCCCGGTTGCGGGAGCTGGATACGGTTGTCAGTGAGAAGGAAGAGTATGCCCTGAAGCTCGATGAAAGAAACCGGCAGATTGAGCAACTCGGTAAGGAAGTCGAAGAAAAAGGACACGAGATCGCCAAGATGCATGGCCAGATCCAGGACCTGGATGCGGCCGTACAGCAAAGCCATGCCGTGGGCAAACTCGTCGAACAGAAGGACCAGCAGATATCCCGACTGCATTCCCAGGTACAGAAGCTGGGAACTGCTGTGCGCAGTGCAGCGGATCGTGCACAGATGCTCGATGAAAGGGAACTTCGGATCGAGCAACTGAAGGGTGAGGTCCAGAGGCTTGAAAAAAACAAGGAAGAGCTTGAACAGAGCCGGAATGAGATCGCCCGGATGCAGGCGAGGATTGAAGAGCTGAGTGAATCTGCGCAGGTCGGCACCGATCAGGTTCAGCAGATGGAGAGCAAGGTTGAAGCGCTCACGGCGAATCTGGAGGAGGCCAGGGAGCGAGCGCAGCAGTTGGAAACCAGGGAGCGTGAAGTCAACGAACTGACCGCCCGGCTGCAGGAGCTGGATGCCGCCGTTGAGGAAGGCAATGCCCATGCGCAGCAGCTGCAGGCGAAGGAGCAGGAGATCGGTGAACTGACCGCCCGGCTGCAGGAGCTGGATGCCGCCGTCGAGGAAGGCAATGCCCATGCGCAGCAGCTGCAGGCGAAGGAGCAGGAGGTCGGCGAACTGACCGCCCGCGTACAACAGCTTGAATCCGATCTGCATGACAATCGGGAGCGCGCGCAGCAGCTCGGGTCCAGTGAGGAGAAGATTGCACAGCTCAGCAGAGAGGTGCAGGAGAAGACCGGCCATATCACCGTTCTGGAGGAGCAGATACAGTCACTGGATGAATCAATACGGGACGGTCAGCAGCATGTCCGCTTACTGGAGGTGCGTGATCAGGAGATCAATCAGCTGACTATGCATATTCAGGAGCTGGAATCTGCTGCCTCCAAAGGTGGCGAGCATGTACAGTTGCTGGAAGTGAAGCAGCAGGAAGTCAGCCAGCTGGCAGGGAAGGTCGAGGAATTATCAGCCGAGCTGCAGGGCAGTCAGGAGCGTGCGCAGCAACTGGAGATCAAGGAGCAGGAGATCGCCCGGCTGGAGGAAAGGGCCAGGGAACTGGAGGCTGCGCAGCAAGGCAGCGCTGAACGCGAACAGCTGCTAGAGGCCAGGGAGCAGGAAGTGGCGGAACTCAGGGACAGGCTGCAGGAGCTGGAGGCGGCGCTGCGTGATAAGGAAGCACTCTCCGGAGGGCTGGAGGCTGTACCCCTGGCCCAGATGGATGAACCGGGCATCGCCGTCAACGCTGTACATGAAGAGAAGTTGATGGAGATCAGCCAGCGCGATCATTTGACAGGCTTCTTCAATCGGCAGCATTTCATGCAAATGCTGGAAGAGAACCTGAGCCATGATGATGCAAGAAACGGAGACCAGTCGGTGTTCTATATCCTTCTGGATAACTTCAAATCCGTCCGCGATGATGTCGGGATTAACGCCAGTGACTCTATCCTGCGCGATACTGCCGGACTGATTGCTGCCAATTTCGGTGACCATAACACCATCGCCCGCTTCAGCGATTATGTCTTCGTGGTGCTACATCGTGGTGATGACATGGATGCGGCCCAGAAACTCCTCGAAAAGATACTGCATGATATCGAGCATCATGTCTTCGAGACCGAAGGCGGTTCTGTAATGCTTAAACTCAGTATTGGTGTATGCCCTGTTAGCGAACATACCAATACGGCACAGGATGTGATTACGCGTGCCGACCTGGCGTGCGAGGTTGCCCGCTCATCCGAGGGTGCAAGAATCCATTCCCACAATGTTACCGTCGACCAGCAGATGAGCCAGGAGCATGAGGGCGAGTGGGACGTAATGGTCAGGAAAACGCTTGAGGAAGAGCGCTTCTACCTGGTCTACCAGCCTATCGTCAGCCTCACTGGCGATACCAGCGAGCGTTACGAGGTCCTGCTCAGGATACTCGATGACGAGGGCCAGGTAATCCTGCCAAGCCAGTTCCTTTCAATCGCTGACAAGATCGGCTTGACCCATGAGATCGACCGCTGGGTTATCAACACGGCTATCGGTGCGCTGGCAGAACTGCACGGTGAGGGACGGGAGACGACTTTCTTTGTCAAGATTTCCGGTAAGACGCTGGCCGATGGCGAATTGCCAATATGGATCCATGAAAAAATCAAGGAATGCCAGGTCGAGACCGGTAATATCGTTTTCGAGATCACCGAGGCTGTGGCACTAAACGATCTCAGAAACACCATGCACTTCGTCAATGCCATGAACAAGCTGGGTTGCAAAGTGGCGCTGGAGCATTACGGGCGTGCAAATCAGCCGCAGTTGCTCAAGCACCTGTCGGTGGATATCCTGAAGATCGACGGTAGCCTGATCGAGAATCTGAGCACGAACAAGGAAAATCAGGTAATCGTGAAACGCATTATCGATGCTGCCAACAGCCACGATATCAAGTGCACGGCAGAGCGTGTGGAAGAGGCCCATGATCTCGGGATGCTCTTGCAGTACGGTGTCGAGTTTGTCCAGGGTAACTTTGCCCAGATACCCAGCAAGGAGCTGGATTACAATTTTGAAGGGGATTCCGCCGAGGAGGAATCGACGATCTATATGTGACCCTGCAGCATAACAAGCCGCCTTTCACGCAAAAGGCCCGCTTCTAATGGAGCGGGCCTTTTGCGTGCATTGGAAGTAAAATGGTTGTCCCTGGCGGTTGCCATGTGACCTGACGATGTGTAGAAATAACCCGGTAATGAAAGTGATCCTGAAGGCCATGACGTGGTTCCTGCTGCTGTTGCCGTCGCTGGCAACAGCAGCCGTGGTGCGCAGTGCGGACGAGGAAACCGGGCTTGTGAAGTGGCACTTTACCGCAGGTGATCTCGATATAGAACTGGTCCAGCGACTGCCGGACCAGACGCGCGGATTCTTCCTCGCCCGCGGCTTCTCCAGCGAGGTAGCCGATGAAATTGCCACCCGCTGCGTATTCCAGACGATCGTCCGTAACCGGGGCGAGTCGTCTGACGGGAAGCCGGTCGCGATTGACCTCGGTCAGTGGCGCATGGTCCATGAGGGGAACCGGGGCGGTATCCTGCTCAAGGAGGCCTGGATGGCCTCATGGCCGGCAGCCAGGGTCAGCCAGGCATCACGGATTGCTTTTCGCTGGGCGACCTTCCCGACTGTGCAGGAGTTTCAGCCGGGGGACTACAACTGGGGTATGACAGCCTACGGTCTGCCCCCGGGCGCCGTGTTTGATCTGAACGTGATCTGGCAGCAGGCAGGTCAGGTGCAGGATGGCTGGATACGCAGGATCGAGTGTCCTGCTGACGTGGAGCGGCTGAAATGAGTGTACTGAAGAGGCTGTGCGTGCTATGCGGATGTGTTTTCTTTCTCGCAAGTGTAATTCATGCGGACCAGACCCTGACGCCGGTGCCGGGCAGGCCGGTCGCGCCTGAGTTTGAATTGCAGGATACCGCGGGTGAGATACACCGCCTGTCGGACTACCGTGGCCGGCCGGTGCTGATCAATTTCTGGGCCACCTGGTGTCCGCCCTGCCGCGATGAGATCCCGTCCATGAACCGCGCCTGGGGCAAGATCGCGAAAGAGAACATTGCCATGCTGGCCATCAATGTGGGCGAGGACGAGGACACCGTCTTCGTCTTTACCGCCGACTACCCGGCCGATTTTCCCATATTGCTCGACACTGAAGGGGAGGTGATCGGGCAGTGGCCAGTGAAGGGGTTGCCGACGACCTATATCGTGGACCCGGAAGGGCGGATTGCCTACCGCGCAATCGGTGGGCGCGAGTGGGACGATGAGCAGTTGCTGGATGCGCTACGCGCGCTGCAGAAATGACGCAAGGAGACCGGACTCCGTTTCACTGTGTCAAGGGGAGTGTGCAATGCCAGAGTGGATCAGGTAATCCGGCCCCCTTGCGGTCATTGACTTAAGCGGGTTTCAGTTTGTGCTACTTGCAGGAGTTCCTCTCTTGGTTGTTGCCGGATATTCAGTATCCGTCAGCCACCGCTGGCGGACTGCGACGCAGGTCACGATTCCCTTGTCACGCCCCTTCGACGGTTTGTCCCGGTCCGCAGCAGTGATTTCCAAAGGAAGACCAAGGCCTGTTATTTCGATGGCAGGCATCGGCTGACAAGTATCAGCATTATCAATGCATTACCCTGTCTGAATTTTGACCACCGGACAGGTCTGCCATGCCGGCGCTGGCTATCTCTGTCCCGGACCCTTACCGGAACCGGTATGGGTATTATTTTACCTCAAATCTAAAGATTTAGGCCTGCAAAGCCGATCAGAACAGTACGGGGGTATGTCTCGTGCGAGGTGTGCATGTTCGAGTAGAAAAAAATGAAACAGGCATCAAAACAATGACGTGGAGGTCAATCATTGACAGATTACTTTACAGCCTGATCAGCGGCTGCCTGACCCTGTTACTCGTCGCCTGCTCATCCATAGATGAAGGCGGGCAGCTTGCCACGTTGCGTATCGGCCTCTTGCCGGACGAAAGTGAAGCGGAGCTTTACAGGCGATATACACCTCTGTTCGAGTTTCTCGAGAAAGAAACCGGGATACCCATTGAAATCACCATTCCGGGTTCCTATGATGAACTTGTAGAACTGTTCTCGGGCGGGTCGGTGGATCTGGCGTATTTTGGCGGTTATACCTTCGTAAAAGCCAATATCGACCATGGCGC
>CAMYJZ010000025.1 GCA_947258845.1 uncultured Ectothiorhodospiraceae bacterium
GTGGGAATCATGCGTGACCTCCATGGCGATGACCTTGATGTCGTACTTGCCTGCCAGTTCGAACACATACGGCAGGCAGCTCTTGCCGTGACCCTGGAAGGAGTAGGGATTGGTACGCGGCTTGTAGGCACCCATGCGGGTGCAGGGCAGGCCGCGTTCCTTGAGGGCCTTCATCATGATCTCGACGTGCTCCGGAATATCCACGGCACACAGCCCGGCAAAGATATTCAGGTTGTCCTGTCCGAAACGCACGCCGTTATATTCGAAGTAGGTTGCCCGGTCATCGTCATGGTGACGACCCAGCACGCGGTACTCCTCCGAGACGCGGACCACGCGCTCAACGCAGGGAAGACTCTCCATGTCCTCGATTTGCAGCGTGGCGGTATCACCGACCAGGTAGATTTCGGTCAGCGTATGTTGGGTACCGACCTCGTCATGGATGCGTGTCTGGATATTGTTCATCTTTGAAAGATGTTCCATCAACTCGCGGAATGCATCGCTGTTCTTGTCGGTGTCGGCCTGCAGGATCAAGATCATGTTGTTATTCCTTATAAATACGTGATTTCAACCGGAATATTATCCATCAATTGGCTGCACCTTACTACCGCCAGCTAGTCACGGAACCGGCGCAACAGGTCCTGGTAGGCATCAATGCGCCGGTCACGCAGATAGGGCCAGACCTCGCGCAACCGCCCGCTGCGTGCCAGGTCGATATCAACAACCACGACCTCCGCCGTGTCGGTGGCCGCCTGTGCCAGCAGTTCCCCCTGGGGCCCGATGGCCGCACTGCCGCCCCAGAAGTGGATGCCGTCCGTCTGTCCGGACGGATCGGCCTCGTGGCCGGTGCGATTGCAGGCCAGAACCGGCAGGCTGTTGGCAATGGCATGACCGCGCTGGACGGTCAGCCAGGCATCCTGCTGGCGTGCGCGCTCATCTGCCGGATCCTGCATGTCCCAGCCGATGGCGGTGGGATAGAGCAGCAATTCGGCACCTGCCAGGGCCATCAGTCGGGCGGCCTCCGGATACCACTGGTCCCAGCATACCAGCAGGCCCAGCCTGCCCACCGAGGTGTCCACCGGGGTGAAGCCAAGGTCACCCGGAGTGAAATAGTATTTTTCAAAATAGCCGGGATCGTCGGGGATGTGCATCTTGCGGTAGCGGCCGGCAATGCTGCCGTCGGAATCCAGCGCGACTGCCGTGTTGTGATACAGGCCGGCGGCACGTTTTTCGAAGACCGATGCGACAATCACGATGTTCAACTCGGCCGCGATCCTGCCGAGCCGCCGGGTCGTTGGTCCGGGTATCGTTTCCGCCAGCTCGAAATTGCCCCGGTCTTCCGTCTGGCAGAAATACCGGCTGGCGTGCAATTCCTGCAGCAGTATCAGTCTTGCACCCCGTTCCGCCGCCGTGCGTATACCCTGAATCGTGGTCTCGATATTGGCGGCAGGGTCGACGCTGCAGGCGTGCTGCACCAGGCCGATGGTCAATCGCTTGTTCGTCACCGTGTGTACCGTTCCGTTAACTGAGTGACAGGTAGCCTTCAGGCAGCTGCATTGTAGCGCAATGCAGGCTGCCGTATTGCCGGATCAAGGACAGACAACTGACCGGGATAATCTCCCGGTCAGGAAAACAGGTCGCCAGCCGTTCCAGGGCGACAGCATCGGCCGGATCGTCATAGACCGGGACCAGCGTTGCGGCATTGATCACCAGAAAGTTGCAGTAGCTGGCTGGCAGACGCTGTCCCGTTGCAGTGCAGACCGGACGCGGCAGGGGCAGCGGCACCAGCCGGTACGGTTCACCATCGGCATGGCGAAATGTCCGCAGCTGCGTTTCCATGGCCCCGAGTGCAGGGTAGTGAACGTCGTCGGGATCCGTGCACTGCATGTAGGCGATCGTCAGAGGCGAACAGAAGCGTGCCAGCATATCGATGTGGGCATCGGTGTCGTCACCCTCGAGCTCGCCGTGGTCGAGCCAGAGGACATGCTCAATCCCCATGAGTTCTTGAAACAGCTGTTCCAGGCTGTGTTTGTCATGCCCCGGGTTGCGACCGCTCCGGACCAGGCAGTGCGACGTGGTCAGCAGGCAGCCCTCGCCATCGGTGTCGATGCTGCCGCCCTCGAGTACCAGTGGCGGATGCTGCAGGTGCGTGGCCGTAAACAGGCCCGCGGCATTCAATGCCGTACTGACCGCATTGTCCAGTTCCGCCGGATACTTGTTGCCCCAGCCATTGAAGCTGAAGTCGAGCAGCTCGCGTTCAGTCTCCGCAGATACCGCGATCGGCCCGTAGTCCCTGATCCAGGTATCGTTCGTGGGTACCTGGAAATAGTGCAGGGCGTTGCTGTCGAGTCCGGCATTTGCCAGCAGCTGTTCCACCTGGCGTTGATGCGCATCGTCGTAACAGATCACCACCAGGGGCTCGCGCCGGCTGATCTCCCGGGCGATTTTCACGTAGACGGCGGTAATGGCATCGATGTCGTCCTGCCAGTCCGTGAACGGGTGCGGCCAGGTCAGCAGCACACCGGACTGGGGCGCGGATTCTGCAATCAGGCAGCGCCGCCGCATGAAAGGGCGTCAGCTCGTGCAGGCCCGGGGCCGGGCAGGGGGGTCAGTTCGCGTCGGCGCGACGCACCACGGAGTGCAGCACCAGGTCGTTTTCAAAAAAAACCGAGTAATCCTGGTAGTCCCAGCGCGTGATCGGCGGATGGAGCGGATTGCCCGTGGTGGAGACGGCAGGGTATTCCTTTACCGGGTTACCGAAACTGTTGCGTACACTGTGCATGTTCATGCCCTTGCGCGGGGTTTGCACACTGGACGCGGACTGGACGTTTTCCATTAGCAGCACATCAGCGGACGCGGGACCAGCCAGAATGATTCCCAGTGACAGGGCGATCACAACAGAGCGGATAGAATTCATGGTTAACTCCTTGGCAAACAGTATGTTACTGAATATACCTCTGTTGACGACTATAGCACCGACAGACACAATACAAAAGCGGTAATTTGGAATTTGTGATAGACATCACTGTGCCGGCCAGGCGGCCGGCGTACATCCAGCGAAGGTACCCGAATCTAGTGACATCGGCAGACAAACCAGTAACCCGGATAAACCATCCCCATCGCTTCTACGTAGCGCCGATGATGGACTGGACCGACCGTCACTGCCGTTATTTCCTCCGTCAGCTGTCACGCCACTGCCTGCTGTACACGGAGATGGTGACCACGGGTGCCCTGTTGCATGGCGATCCCGGGGGCCTGCTGCAATTCCACCCGGCCGAGCACCCTGTCGCATTGCAGCTGGGCGGCAGTGAGCCCGCCGAGCTCGCCGAGTCGGCCCGTCTCGGGGAAGCGCATGGCTACGACGAGATCAACCTGAACCTGGGCTGTCCCAGCAGCCGGGTGCAGTCCGGTCGCTTCGGCGCCTGCCTGATGGCCGAACCCGAGCGCGTCGCCGCCTGCGTAAATGCCATAACGCTCGCCGTTGCGGTCCCGGTCAGTGTCAAGATCCGTATCGGCATCGATGCACAGGACTCCTATGAGCATTTGCACCGCTTTGTCGACCGGCTTGCGCAGGCGGGTTGCAGCAGCTTCATTGTGCATGCCCGCAAGGCCATCCTGAAGGGTCTGAGCCCCAAACAGAACCGCAGCATTCCACCGCTCAAATACGAATACGTCTATCGCCTGAAACAGGACTTCCCGGGGCTGGAGATTGTCCTCAACGGCGGGGTGAGGTGTCTCGATGAGGCCGAGGCACATCTTCGCCAGGTCGATGGCGTCATGCTGGGGCGGGAGGCCTATCACAATCCCTGGCTGCTGGCCGATGTCGATGCCCGCCTGTTCAACGACAGCCATCCGTTACCGACACGCGCCGGGGTCGTGCAGCGGATGCTGCCTTATATCGAGGGGGAACTGCAGGCCGGTTGTGAACTCAAACATATTACCCGCCACATGCTGGGACTGTTCCAGGGGGTCCCGGGTGCGCGCGCCTGGCGGCGCCAGTTGAGTCAGTACGGGCCCTGGTCCGGGGCCGGCACGGAAATGATCCTGGCGGCACTGGAGGCCGTCGCCGAGGTCGGTGCAAGGGACAGCTCACCGACTGGAGTTTTGCACTCCCATGCCTGACAACCCGCCGCGACGGCCCGGTGTCGGCAAGCCGCATAAACGCTACTCGAGGGTCCGGGATGAAAACAAAGTGTGATCTGGCGGTGATTGGTGGCGGTCCCGGGGGGCTGGTGGTCGCCAGTGTCGCCGCCCAACTGGGACTCAGGGTGATCCTGGCCGAGAAATCGGATCGCCTGGGGGGCGACTGCCTGCATCACGGCTGTGTTCCCAGCAAGACCCTGATCCGCTCGGCACGGGTCGCCCACCTGATGCGCAACGGCGCACGCTACGGACTGCCTGCCTGGGAACCCGAAATCGACCTGAACAAGGTGGTCGACCGCATAGAGTCCGTCATTGCTGACATCCAGCGCCATGATGACCCGGAGCGCTTTCGCGCCTATGGCTGCGACGTCCGGTTTGCACCGGCACGCTTCACCGGTCCGCATGAGCTGCAGATCGGCGCTGATGTTGTCACGGCCAGGCGCTGCGTCATTGCCACCGGATCACAACCCGCGGTGCCGCCGATCCCCGGTCTGCAGGAGGCCGGTTACGATACCAATGAAACCATCTTCAGCTGCCGGCAACTGCCGCCGCGCCTGGCCATCATCGGTGCGGGACCGATCGGCGTGGAACTGGCCCAGGCCTATGCCCGCCTGGGCAGTCGGGTCACACTCATAGAACAATCCGCCAGGGTCTTGCCTGCCGCGGATGCCGATATCGCCGAGTCGCTGTCCGGGGTATTGCGTGACGAGGGCATCACGCTGCGGACAGCCGTGCAGGTGACCCATGTGCGCCGTGACGGTGATTGCCGGCAACTGTTTCTAGACGACGATTCCACCGTCGAATGTGAACGGGTCCTGGTGGCCACCGGACGTCGGGCCGCGATCTTCGGGCTGGGACTCGAGGCCGCCGGGGTCGACCACACGCCCGGGAGTATTGTCGTTGACCGGCGCCTGCGTACCAGCCAGAAGCACATTTATGCCGTGGGTGATGTCTGCGGTCCGTACCCGTTCACGCACATGGCGGAATACCAGGCAGGGGTGGTGCTCGCCAACCTGCTGTTCAGGATCCCGCGCAAGGTCGACTACCGGGTCGTGCCCTGGGTGACGTATACCGATCCCGAGGTTGCCCATGTCGGCCTGACGCAGATGGATGCCGATGCGCGCGGGCTCAAGTATGATGTGGCACGGTTTGAACTCGCTGAGATCGACCGTGCCAAAACCGATACGGCCGTGGAGGGCTTTGCAAGGATCCTGATTTCCAGGGGACGGATTGCGGGCGCGAGCCTGGTCGGGGCGCATGCCGGCGAACTGGTTCATGAACTCGCACTGGCCATGCGGGTCAAGGCCAGGGTGCGCGATATCGCCGGGCTGGTGCATGCCTATCCGACCTATTCACAGATTCACCGGCGCGCCATCAATGCCCGATACTCGCAGTTACTGTATTCACGCAAGACCCGGTTTCTGGTCAGGTTGATCAGGACCCTGCTGCCATGATCTGCCTGCAGCTGCGTCACAGGATGCCCCGTACACAACCGACAGGTCCGTTACACCATGCATGACACGCTACCGTTACTGATGCCGGGAGACTTTCCGCCCCTCCAGCGCGGCCGCCTCGAGACCCTGCAGGTCAACCTCGGCTACCTGTGCAATCAGTCCTGCCTGCATTGCCATGTGAATGCCGGGCCGAAGCGCAAGGAGGTGATGACAGCCGCGACGCTGGATGAGCTCATTTGCTATTTGGAGGCATCCGCTGTCCGGACACTCGACCTGACAGGTGGCGCACCGGAGCTGAACCCCGGTTTCAGGCGCCTGGTGAAAGCGGCGCGGGAGGCCGGCATCCGGGTCATCGATCGCTGTAATCTGACCGTACTGCTGGAACCCGGACAGCAGGGGACAGCGGAATTTCTTGCAGAGAATGAAGTTGAGATAGTCGCCTCATTACCTTGTTATCTAGAGGAAAATGTTGACAATCAGCGGGGCGATGGCTGCTTTTCCGTCAGCATCAGGGTGCTGCGCCTGCTGAACGGTCTCGGCTACGGCCGCAGGCTGCCACTAAACCTGATGTACAACCCCCAGGGACCCACCCTGCCGCCACCGCAGGACGCGCTGGAGGACGATTACAAAAGACACCTTGCCGAAAACTATGCCGTGCATTTTAACCGGCTGCTGACACTGACCAACATGCCCATCAAGCGCTTTGGCAGTATGCTGGTTTCCAGGGGCGGGTTTGACGATTACATGAGCCTGTTGCGCACTGCGCACCGGGACGAAAACCTGGATGGCGTCATGTGCCGTACCCTGGTCAGTGTTGACTGGGAAGGTTATGTCTATGACTGTGACTTCAACCAGATGCTTGGCCTGCACACCCGGGTGAACGGGAAGGGGCGACTGCATATTTCCGACCTGCGGGATACGGATCTGACGGGCAATCCGATCATGGTCGCCAATCACTGCTTCGGCTGTACCGCCGGGCAGGGTTCCGGTTGTGGTGGCGCACTGGAACCCTGAACGATCGCAATCCATTGCAATAGAGGCAAGGACTATGAATATAGAAACCAGCGTCAGGGACCGCTATTCGCAGGGCGCACTCGAAACACAGGCGGCGCTGTGCTGCCCGATAAACTATGACAACAGCCTGCTGGACCTGTTGCCGGACGAAATTATCGAGAAGGACTATGGCTGTGGTGATCCCTCCCGCTACGTCCAGGAAGGTGATGTCGTGCTGGACCTGGGATCGGGCGGCGGCAAGATCTGTTACATGGCGGCCCAGCTGGTCGGCGATCGCGGGCAGGTCATCGGGATTGATATCAATGATGACATGCTGGCCCTGGCCCGCAAGTACCAGACGGAGATGGCCGGCCGTCTGGGTGGCGACCGGGTGCGCTTCCTGAAGGGCTATATCCAGGATCTGGCACTGGACCTGGATGCGCTGGAGTCCTGGCTGCAGAAAAACCCGGTACGCAGTCAGCATGACTACGCTGCACTGCGCGCCCGGGAGAACAGGCAGCGCCGTAATCAAGCGATGATTCCCGACGAATCGGTGGACCTGGTCATCTCCAACTGTGTACTGAATCTGGTCCCGGACCATGAAAAACAGCAGCTGGTTGATGAAATCTTCCGGGTACTCAAACCCGGCGGCCGCATTGCCATCTCCGACATCGTCAGTGACAGGCCGGTGCCGGCTGCCATGAAACAGGATGCCAAACTGTGGAGCGGCTGCCTGTCAGGTGCCTTCCAGGAAGCGGAATTCCTGCAGAGCTTCGCCGCCGGTGGCTTCCGGGCAGTCTGTTACGACAAGTGGGAATCTGCACCATGGCGGGTCATCGACGACATAGAATTCCGTTCCGTCACCCTGACGGCACTGAAGGCCCCGATCGAGGAAAACGGGCAACAGCACCATGCGCTGATCTATGCGGGCCCGTTTGAACAGGTAATGGATGAAACCGGACGCAGCTATCCGCGGGGAGAACGCATCCAGGTCACCGCCGCAGAACATGCCGGCCTCACCAGCGCCGAGTATCGGGATGCGTTTATCGATCCGGACAGCCATTCCGGCATGACATCGTCATCGACTGCCTGTTGCTCCAGCCCGTCAGATGCAGGGAACAGCGGGAACAATAATGGCTGCTGCGGGTGACAGCGGACCGATCTCCATCATTATCCCGGCCCTGAACGAGGCCGGCACCCTGCAGGACACGCTGCAGGCACTGCAGCCCCTGCGTCACCGCGGTCACGAGCTCATCGTGGTCGATGGCGGCAGTCGTGACAGCACGGTGGGGGAATTCAGGCCCTATGCGGACCAGGTCCTGCAGTCTCCGGCCGGACGCGCACTGCAGATGCAGGCCGGTGCGGGCATCGCCAGTGGCCGGGTGCTGTGGTTTCTGCATGCCGATACCCTGGTGCCCGAAAACGCTGCCACCGCGATAAGCGACGCACTGCGTGACAACCGCTATCAGTGGGGGCGTTTCGATATTCGTTTTGCGGACACCACTTTATTGCTCAGGCTGGTTGCGGCTCTTGCCAACCTGCGCTCGCGCCTGAGCGGTATAGCCACCGGCGACCAGGGCATCTTTGTGACCCGCGAGTTGTTCGACCGGGTACACGGTTTCCCGCCGATCGCCCTGATGGAAGACATCGCCCTCAGTCGTTCCCTGAAGGCCTGTTCCCGGCCGGCCTGTCTGCGTCAGCAACTGACGACATCGGCACGCCGCTGGCACAGGCACGGGGTCATCCGCACCATCGTGCTGATGTGGTCATTGCGGTTCGGTTATTTCCTGGGCATAGCCCCGGACACCCTGGCGCGCTACTACCAGACCCACCGGGCATGAGATTCCCCGACGTCCGCATCCAGGTATTTGCCCGATCGCCCGAACCGGGGCAGACCAAGACACGCCTGATTCCATTGCTGGGCGCGACCGGCGCAGCGGCCTTCCATGCGCATCAGGTACATGAACGCCTCGGCATGCTGAGTGCCGCCCGGCTGTGTCCGATCGAGCTGTGGTGCAGTCCGTCGAGCACGTCGGCGTTCTTCCGTGATTGCCGTGAACGCTACGGTGTCGCGCTCCATGACCAGTCCACGGGGGATCTGGGCAGGCGCATGCATCGGGCGCTGGCATCTGCACTCGAGCGTGCAAAAACCGCGCTGCTGGTGGGCACGGACTGTCCGTCTCTTTGCGCAGCGGACATCGAGGAGGCCTGTACCCGGCTAGATGAAGGTACTGACGTGGTACTCGGTCCCGCCCGCGACGGGGGATACTATCTCGTGGCCATGCAACAGCCTGCGCCGGCCCTGTTCACCGATATGCCCTGGGGAACACCGGCGGTGTTTGCCGAGAGCCTGGTCCGACTCGGGCAGCTGGGGCTCAGCCATTTTTGCCTGACCGAGCGCATGGACGTGGACACGCCGGAGGATTATCGCCGGCTTTATAATTCCCATGAGACCGGTGTAGAATTCAATACCAAGAACCCGGCATAAATACAGCCCGGCCGCTGTACATGGACCTGTTCAGCCTGAGTAGAGGTGCATGGAGACAGCAACGGCGGCTGGTAATAATGTTGTTATTGCTCTATAAATATTCATATGATGCCAATCAATCAAGAAGTATCCAGATTAGCTGATAGTCAACCCTGTACAGGAGAAACGTATGAGACGACTCTACTTCCTATTACCCGATGTCGGCAGTGCCAAGACGATTGTTGATGAACTTCTGCTTGCCAGGATCGAAGAGCGTCACATGCATATCGCCGCGGCCGACCACCATGCATTGACGGAGGCACATCTGCCGGAGGCCGGCCTGTTACAGGAGAGTGATTTTGTCCCGGCCGTTGAGCGCGGCGTGGCAATTGGTGGTGCAACCGGTATCCTCGCGGGTATCGCGGCGGTCGCGCTTCCGGGTGTCGGCCTGGCCCTCGGTGGTGGTGCGATCCTGGGTATCGGTCTGGCCGGTGCCGGCGTCGGTGCCTGGTTATCGAGCATGATCGGTATCTCCGCACCCAGCTCGCGGCTGAAGGAATTCGAAACCGCTATCGAGAAGGGCAGTCTGTTGATGATGGTAGACGTACCCAAGGCACGCGTGGATGAAATCACCGACCTGGTGAAGCAACATCATCCGGAGGCGGAGGTAGAGGGCACCGAGCCCGTCATCCCGGCTTTTCCCTAACCGCGGCAGCCATCAGGACGGTACGCTGTCCGGCGCCTGTACCTGCAAGTCTACAGGTGCAGGCGCCTGATCTCCGGATCGGGTTCGCTGCGCTCCCAGACCTCCAGGAAATACTTCTCCCAGTCATTCACCTTGCCGGGATCGTGAAAGTTCGCGATGGCCTCGTTGCGCCCCGGATTGGGCCGGTACAGGTAGCCACTTTTATCGGCCAGCAGAAACGACTCGTGGCAGTCGCGGTACTCGGGTGCCGGGCGCCGGAACTGGATGTAGGTGCTCAGGCGCCGGGAAAGTTCGATTAAACGGCTGCCCTGTTGCATGGCCCTGCGGGCATTCTGAATCAGGATCCGGATACGCGCCTTGCTGTTGCTGCGCGCCAGGCGACTCAGGGCATCGACAAACGGGCCCTGCTCATAGATCGCCGGGTCCAGATCTTCGATATGCAGCAGCAGGGTATGGCGCGCCTGCTCCGCCAGCGCCCGGGTGACGGCACAGATCTCGGACTTTCTGTCCAGGACGAACTCCAGCTTGCTGGTCCCCAGCCGGAGCGTGTCCAGGTCGATCTCTGCGGCCACCGGCCGGTTGACGTCACTGCTGTCCATGGTGTCTATCCTGTCATGACCCGTGACTATTCATTATTGTCCCTGGCCAGGGTTTTTTCCATGGTCACGTGGCGTATGCCGGCCTCGACAAAGGGTGCCCCAATCTTCCGGAAGCCGGACTTGCAGTAGAAACCGCTTGCCCCAAGCTGTGCATGCAGCGACACCTTGCGGTAACAGCGTTGCCGGGCAATATCGACCAGGGCGGCCAGGATGGCGCTGCCGATACCCAGACCACGCCACGGCTCGAGCACGGCCAGGCGACCAATACGTCCATCCGGATCGAGACGCCCGGTACCGACGGCCCCTTCCCGGGATATCAGTGCCAGCACGTGGCGACAGTCGGTATCCTGACCGTCCCGCTCGAGCTGGGCCGGGATACCCTGTTCCTCGATAAATACCTGCCGCCGGATCGCCTCGATTGCCGGCAGGTCATCCGGCAGGCGGGCCTCCGACACGGTGAATGGCGGATCAGCCTGCATGGTGGTGCTGCGGGGGCTAGATGTCGCCGGCCTGCCGGGCGGCATTGCCGGTATAGTCTGCCGGTGTCAGCTCGCCAAGCCTTGCCTTGACCTTGTCCGGGATATCCAGGTCGGCCAGGAAGGCCTTCAATATGGCCTGGTCCACGGTATGTCCCCGTGTCAGTTCCTTGAGTTTTTCGTACGGCTTCTCGATATCGTAGCGGCGCATGACGGTCTGCAACGCCTCGGCCAGGACCTCCCAGCTGTTGTCGAGATCCGCGGCGGTGCGTTGCTCGTTGACCTCGAGCTTGCCGATGCCCTTGAGTATGGATTCACCGGCAATGATGACATGGGCAATGGCGACGCCGATGTTGCGCAGCACCGTGGAGTCGCTCAGGTCACGTTGCCAGCGTGACACCGGCAGCTTGGCCGCCAGGTGACCCAGCAGGGCGTTGGCAATCCCCAGATTGCCCTCGGCATTTTCGAAATCGATCGGGTTGACCTTGTGCGGCATGGTCGAGGAACCGACCTCGCCGGCCACGGTCTTCTGTTTGAAATAGCCCAGCGAGATATAACCCCAGACATCGCGGCTGAAGTCGATCAGTACCGTGTTGAAACGCGCCAGGGCGTCGAATTGTTCGGCCATGTAGTCATGCGGCTCAATCTGGGTTGTGTAGGGGTTCATCTCCAGTCCCAATCCGGCGATGAAGGTGTTCGACAGTGCCGGCCAGTCGACGTCCGGGTAGGCGATCAGGTGGGCATTGTAATTACCCACGGCGCCATTCATCTTCCCCAGTACCGGAATGGCGGCAAACTGCTCCCGCTGGCGCTGCAGGCGTGCCGCGACATTGGCCATTTCCTTGCCGATGGTGGTGGGCGAGGCGGTCTGCCCGTGGGTACGGGACAGCATGGGCTGGTCTGCATGGCGATGCGCCATGTCGACGATGGCCCTGATCAGGTCATCCATCAGCGGCAGCAACGACTGGTTGCGCGCCTCGCGCAGCATCAGTGCGTAGGCCAGGTTGTTGATGTCCTCGGAGGTGCAGGCGAAGTGAATGAACTCGCTCGCGCCCTCCAGTTCTTCATTGCCTGCGATCTTTTCCTTGAGGAAATATTCGACCGCCTTGACATCATGATTGGTAGTGCGCTCGATATTCTTGACGCGCTGGGCATCCTGATCGCTGAACTTGTCGACGATGTCGTTGAGCACCCGCTGCGCATGACTGCTCAGCGCCGGCACCTCGGCAATGGCCGCGTGCCCGGCCAGGGCCTGCAGCCACCTGACCTCCACCAGGACCCGGTGGTGTATCAGGCCGAATTCACTGAATATGGGCCGTAGAGACTCCGTTTTCGAGCCGTAGCGGCCGTCGACGGGCGAAAGTGCGGTCAGTTGCGACAGATCCATAGATGAAATCCCGTTACGTGTGTGGTTCAGGCCGCCAGCTGGCGTAAGACGTAGTGGAGGATACCCCCGTGGCGGTAATACTCGAACTCCTGCGGGGTGTCGATGCGGACCCGCGCCCGGAATAGCGTCTGCCGGCCGTTCGGTGCGGTTGCGGTGACCTCTACGGTCGCAGGTGCGGCATCGGCCTGCATGCCGCTGATGTCATAGCTTTCCTGGCCTGTCAGTCCGAGGTTGTCAGCATTTTCGGTGGCCAGGAACTGCAATGGCAGGATGCCCATACCAACCAGGTTGGAACGATGAATCCGTTCATAGCTCTCCGCGAGTACGGCGCGCACACCCAGCAGGCGCGGGCCCTTGGCCGCCCAGTCACGCGATGAGCCGGAACCGTACTCCTTGCCGGCAATCACCAGTAACGGCGTCCCGTCGTCACGGTAACGCTCCGAGGCCTCGAAAATGCTCATCTGCTCGGCGCTCGGCTGGTGGCGGGTGATGCCACCCTCGGTACCGGGCGCCAGTTTATTGCGCAGGCGCAGGTTGGCGAAGGTGCCGCGCATCATGACCTCGTGGTTGCCGCGCCGCGAACCCAGCGAGTTGAAGTCGCCCGGCTCGACACCCCTGTCGAGCAGGTATTGTCCGGCCGGGGTGTCCGCCTTGATGGCGCCGGCGGGTGAGATATGGTCGGTGGTCACGGAATCGCCCAGCAGTGCCAGGACCCGCGCACCGTGAATGTCGGTAATCTCTCCGGCATGCTTGCGCATCCCCTCGAAGTAGGGCGGTTTGCGGATATAGGTTGATTCACCCTGCCATTCATACTGTCGGGTTTCCGGCGAGTCGAGCACGGTCCAGCGGTTTTCACCGGCGTAGACATCCTGGTAGGCGCTGCGGAATTCCTCGTTGTTCACGCTGGCCGCCACCACCGCCTGGATCTCGGCCTGGCTCGGCCAGATGTCCTTCAGGTAAACCGGCTTGCCGTCACTGCCGGTTCCCAGGGCTTCCTTCTGCAGGTCGATGTCCATGCGTCCCGCAATGGCATAGGCGACCACCAGTGGCGGGGAGGCCAGGTAATTCATGCGTACCTCGGCATGTACGCGCCCCTCGAAGTTACGGTTCCCGGAGAGCACCGAGCAGACGCTCAGGTTGCCATTCCGGATGGCCGATGATACCGCCTCCGGCAGCGGCCCCGAGTTGCCGATGCAGGTGGTGCAGCCATAGCCGACGACGTGGAAGCCCAACGTTTCCAGTGAAGCCATCAGGCCGGCCTGCTCGAGATAATCAGTCACCACGCGCGAACCCGGTGCCAGCGAGGTCTTGACCCAGGGCTGTACCCCGAGGCCGCGTTCGGCCGCCTTTTTCGCGACCAGCCCGGCGCCCACCATGACCGAGGGATTCGAGGTATTGGTACAGGAGGTAATCGCGGCGATCACCACCGCACCATCATCGAGTTCCACCTCCTGACCATCGATGACCGTTTTTACGGCGTGACCGGACAGGCTGCGTTCCTGTTTCAGCGCAGCAAGTGCTTCCCGGAAGTTCTCCTTCATGGCCTTGAGTGGCACCCGGTCCTGTGGACGCTTGGGTCCGGCCAGGCTGGGTTCCACCGAACCCAGGTCCAGTTCGACGATCTTGCTGTAGACCGCCTCGACAGCACCCGGCTCCCTGAACATCAGTTGCTCCCTGGCATAGGCCTCGGCCAGCGCGATCTGCTCCTCGCTGCGGCCAGTCAGGCGCAGGTAGTTGAGGGTCTCGCCATCGACCGGAAAGAATCCGCAGGTGGCACCGTACTCGGGCGCCATGTTGGCGATGGTGGCGCGGTCCGCCAGTGGCAGGTGGTCCAGCCCGTCACCGAAGAACTCGACGAACTTGCCGACCACGCCTTGCTTGCGCAGTATTTCCACCACCGTCAGTACCAGATCGGTGGCCGTGGCGCCCTCCGGCAACTGGCCGGTCAGGCGGAAGCCGACCACTTGCGGGATCAGCATGGAGATCGGCTGGCCGAGCATGGCGGCCTCGGCTTCGATTCCACCAACACCCCAGCCCAGAACGCCCAGGCCATTGATCATGGTGGTATGGGAGTCGGTGCCGACCAGGGTGTCGGGGTAGGCCTGGTTCTCACTGGCCCCGGCACCGAACACCACCCGGGCCAGGTACTCGAGATTGACCTGGTGCACGATGCCGGTATCCGGCGGCACCACCTTGAAGTTCGAGAAGGCCTTTTGTCCCCACTTCAGAAAGCTGTAACGCTCCTGGTTGCGGCGGTATTCCAGTTCGCTGTTCAGGTCGATGGCGCTGGCGGAACCGTAACTGTCAACCTGGACGGAGTGGTCGATCACCAGCTCGGCCGGTTGCAGGGGGTTGATGCGGTCGGGATCACCGCCCAGCTGCTGCATGGCATCACGCATGGCGGCGAGGTCGACGATGGCCGGTACGCCGGTGAAGTCCTGCATCAGGACGCGGGCGGGACGGAAGGCGATCTCGACCGAGGGCTCGGCCTGCGGGTCCCAGTTCGCCAGGGCCTCGATATCGCCGCGAGTGACAGTGAGATCGTCCTCGTACCGCAGCAGGTTCTCCAGCAGGATCTTGAGGGACCAGGGCAGGCGTGCCACATCATGCTGCTCGTTGAGGGCGCGCAAGCTGAAGATCTCATAGCTGCGCCCACCGACACTCAAGGAGCCGCGCGTTGAAAAACTGTCTTTCATAGAAACTCCTGCGAACTGCCAACGTGTTTCAAACCGGATTCAGGATTGTGTCCGGCCTGCTGAGTACAGGGCAACTGCGATGAGCCGGTCCCGGGAGGCGGCAATTATACACGTAAACAGCGGGCAGGGCAGACATGGGACAGCCAGCTTCAGTGGATGTTTTGTGTTTCCCCAAGCAGTGATTCAGCCGCATTCACCAGTGCCTTGCGCTGCAGAATCAGGGTCAGCCGGCCACCGCCGCACTGGCGCCACAGGACAGCGGCACGTACAGCTGCAAGCAGCAGGGCGCGAATCAGGTTTTGGTTCTCCGGTATCCCCAATAACGCCTGGTTGCCATTCACCAGGATACGTGGCCGCAGTGTACTGATGGTCTGCTTGTAGCAATCGGCCAGGCTGGCAATCACGCCGGTGTGGGCGATATCGAAAAACCGGGCCTGTTCGTTTGCCGTTTCGATTCCCCTGCTGATGCTGTCCAGCAGGGCCTGGTTCCTGTTCAGTTTGCGTTCCAGGTGCATCACCGTGATGGCATAGCGGGTCAGTTCCATGTTGCGGAGCTCATTCGGGCCGGCGACCTGGTCGCGGACTGTCTCCAGCCCCAACCGCAATCCGGCGAGACTGCCGAACACCGTATCGACTGACGCCGGATCAGTGTTGAAGAGCCCGGACAGGCAGGCAGCGAGCGCACGTTCATCCCGCAGTTCACCGTTGGCTGTCTGTTGCACCAGCCTGACGGCCTGGAAAATGCCGGCCAAGGCAATTGCAAGGTCACGGGGACTGGATTTCATTGTTCTAAAAATATGATCTACCGCGGAGACGCAGAGTACGCGGAGAATAAATTGCATTAAACAAAAATTCACCGCAAAGACACAAAGAGCGCAAAGGGCGCGAAGTAAAGATAAACAGAATTAACATGTCATATCTTACAGCGATCCTATGTTTAAAGCCCATCCACGTATCCATGTGATGAATCCGCGTCCTCTGCGGTGGGTGGGTGTGTTTTAGACTGCTCGGTTAATCATGCCGATCAAATAATCTACCGCAGAGCCGCAGAGAACGCAGAGCAATATATAATAAATTCCATGACATCGATTATTCTTTGCGACCTTTGCAATCTTTGCGTCTGTGCGGTTTATTATGCCGGTCTTTCTCAGCGATCTCTGCGTCTCTGCGGTGAGAAATCTGATCTCATATTCATCATCCTACAGGGCCGCGTCGATGATGCCGCCGCCGAGGCAGACCTCGCCGTCGTAAAATACCACGGACTGCCCCGGGGTGATGGCGCGCTGTGGCTGCTCGAACTCGACCAGGGCCCGGTCGGGCGCAGTGATGCTGACGCGACAGGGCTGGTCAGACTGACGGTAGCGAATGCGCGCAGCGCATGCCAGCGGCATTTTCGGCGGCTGGCCGGCAATCCAGTGCAGCTGGCTGGCATGCAGGGATCGCCTGTACAGCGCGGGATTGTCAACACCCTGCGCCACCCGCAGTATATTGTGTTTCATGTCCTTCTCGACGACATACCAGGGCGCACCCGGGCTGTCTTTTTTCCCGCCAATACCCAGTCCCTGGCGTTGCCCCAGGGTGTAGAACACCAGGCCCTGGTGCTCGCCAATCAAGGCATCGTCCAGGGTCCTGATCTCGCCCGGCTGTCTCGGCAGGTAGCGTGCGAGAAAGTCGCTGAACTTGCGTTCGCCAATAAAACAGATACCGGTACTGTCCTTCTTGTCGTGGTTGCGGAAGCCGGCCCGCGTTGCCATGTCACGCACCACGCTTTTCTCCAGGTGACCGATGGGGAACAGGCTCTTTCCGAGTTGCGACTGGTCGAGACGGTGCAGGAAATAGGTCTGGTCCTTGTTGCGATCCCGGCCCCTGAGCAGCCGTACCGTACCGTTGCTGCCGGTCTGTGCATAGTGGCCAGTGGCAATGACATCCGCGCCTTTGCCAAGTGCATAGTCCAGGAAAGCCCGGAACTTGATCTCCTGGTTGCAGGTGATGTCCGGATTAGGAGTGCGTCCCGCCCGGTACTCATCGAGGAAGTAGCTGAAGACGCGGTTCCAGTATTCGGCCGAAAAGCTGACCGTCTGCAAATCGATATCCAGCAGCTCGCAGACCCCGCGTGCATCCGCGAGGTCCGCCTCCGCCGGGCAATGACCGGTATCGTCGTCTTCGTCCCAGTTCTTCATAAAGACGGCCGTGATCCGGTGGCCTGCCTGTTTGAGAAGGAGGGCGGCCACGGCGGAATCCACACCACCGGATAATCCGATAAAGACCTGGCTCATGATGTGCCGCTCAGTGCCATGCAACAGTACTCAGTGGTCATCCGGAGCTGCACCGGCCTTCCAGTGTTCGATCTCTGCGATAAAGGGCGGCTGGCCATTATCCAGAAACCAGGAGTCGACGGCATAGCGCCGCTCACTGCCGGCCTCAACGATCACGGCAGTGGTATGTGGCATGCCGACGAACAGACCGAACCGGGTGGAGCGCTTGCCGACGCGGTGGTGTCGCAGCAGACCATCACGCTCGAGCAGCCGCAGGTAGGTCGTGGAATTGGTCGATTCATCGATGCAATCGAGTTGTCCGGCTTGTCCGATGCCGGGCAGATTGCGGCCGCGGTCGCGGTGCGTGCCCGTATAGCGGCCCACGATGGCCTCGAGCAGGGCAATCGACTCGGCAATCGCAGTACGTTCAGCAAGGGCGCTTGCGGCAGGTTGTTGCAGGGGCAGGGTCGCGGCGCGCCATTCATCCGGGGCAAGCGAGACCCCGGCCACGCTGGCACAGGTGTGATCGAAACAGACCGAAAAGGCCTCCGGGGTCGGTGCAGTGATGATGTCATCACGGACAAACAGCTCGGCACGCGCCGGGACGGTAACCAGCAACACCGGCAGGATGGCCAGGTAGCGGTTCTTATTCAACATCGGCCAGCAGGTCAAGGGAATAGGCGGCACCCGCAAGATAGTCATCGATGGATTTCAGTACCAGCGGGCTGCGCAGGCTTTCGGCCTGTTCGCGGATTTCAACCGCGGACATCCACACGATACGCTCGATGTCCGCATCGAGTGGCCGCCCGGTCTCATGCAACAGGCCGCGCCCGGAAAACGTGACCCGCAGGTAGGTCGTGCCGGTCTCCGGCTGATGCCAGCGGTACAGGCCGATGAGGGCAACGGGCTGGAAATGCCAGGCGGTCTCTTCCAGGGTCTCGCGCACCACCGCATCCACCAGGCTCTCGCCCTGTTCGAGGTGCCCGGCGGGCTGGTTGTAGACCCGCTGGCCGGCGATGTGCTCCTCGACCAGGAGGAAACGGCCGTTGTCCTCGATGACGGCCGCAACAGTGACGTGGGGTTTCCAGATCATACCTATGTATTACAAATAGTTAGTCGATCATTATGCCATAAAATCTGCTATCGCAGTTTCTTGGCGCGTCATATGAGATATACATGCCAGCTAAATGATTTTATTAAATTTGAGTGTCCGATTGCTGAAAAATTGACACTCGCGGAACGGTCCTGATTCCCCTATACTGCGCATTCATTTTTGCGTCACGAGTCACCCCCCTTAAAAACGGTGTTCTCCTCGCCGGAAATGTCAGCTTAACTAAACACTAACTTTAATACATGCATGTGTGGAGGAGTCTGCAATGATAGCGTTGCTAAGAAAAACGGTTCTGACAGGAATTTTCTTTATTTCAACAGTGGGCAGTGCGCTGGCTGAAGACGTGCTGATGCCCTTTGTACTGGCCTACAAGACCAGCGGTGACGTAAGTGCCGTGGCCTCAGAGGTCAGTGGCAAGCTCACCGGGGCCGGCTTCGAGGTCGCCGGTGAATATTCACCCTATAGCGGTGCCCACGTCATTGTCGTCACCAACGACGCCATGAAGGCCCATGCCGCCAAGTCGGAGTTTGGTGCCTACGGTGCCGCACAGCGTGTCTCTGTGACCAAGAACGGCGATGCCGTCGAGGTCACCTATACCAACCCGGTCTACATGGCGGCTGCCTATCGCATGGCGGGCGACATGGCCGATATCCGTGCACAGCTGGAAGGTGCACTGGGCGCGGATATGGACTTCGGTTCCGAGAAGGAACTGACCGCCAAGAAATTGCGCAAGTTTCACTACACCGTGATGATGGAGTACTTTGATGACCCCAGCGAACTGGCCGAGTACGACAGCCAGGCAGAGGCCGTCAAGGCGGTGGAAGCCGGCCTGGCAGCCGGCAAGGGTGCTGCCTCCAAGGTCTACCGTATCGATATCCCCGGCAAGGACGAGACCGTCTTCGGTGTGGCCCTCAAGGGTGCGAATGCCGATGACTGCAGCAGCGACGAGTTCGTCATGAGCCGCGTCGACAAGGCCACCCCGCGTGGCACGGCCCACCTGCCCTACGAGATAGTGGTATCTGACGGTACGGCCTATGCCCTGTATGCCCGTTTCCGTATTGCCATCAACTGGCCGCATCTGCCGATGGTTGCCGCACCGGAAGGCCAGGGCACCTTCTTCAAGATCATGTGCTCTCCGGGTGCAATCGAGGAAGCCCTGATCCTGGCGGCCGGCGGGGAACTGTAATCTGAAGTTGCATGCCTGACACCTGTCGGGCGTCGTACCTCGAGCCCCTGCATCAAGCAGGGGCTTTTTTTCGAAACCATTTCACCGCTAATTATTCCAAATCAGACAGGACTGAACCATGACGTACACACACATCGCGATTCCGGCTGCAGGAGACAAGATCCAGGTCAATGAGGACACAACGCTGCGTGTACCTGCGCACCCGATTGTCCCGTTCATCGAAGGCGATGGCATCGGGGTCGATATCACCCCGGTGATGAAGCGGGTTGTGGATGCCGTGGTGGAACGCGCCTACGGAGGTGAACGCTCCATCGTGTGGATGGAGATCTATGCCGGTGAAAAGGCAAACACGGTCTATGGCGAGAATACCTGGCTGCCCGACGAGACCCTGCAGGCGATTCGCGACTACGCCATCGCCATCAAGGGACCGCTGACAACACCGGTCGGCGGCGGGATTCGCTCGCTCAATGTAACGCTGCGCCAGGAACTGGACCTGTATGTCTGCCAGCGCCCGGTGCGTTATTTTGACGGGACCCCCAGCCCCCTCAAGGAGCCGGAGAAAACCGACATGGTCATCTTCAGGGAGAACTCCGAGGACATCTATGCCGGCATCGAGTGGCCTGCCGGCAGCGACGATGCCAGGAAGGTCATCGATTTCCTGCAGAATGAAATGGGTGTCACCAAGATCCGCTTCCCGGAAACCTCCGGCATTGGCGTCAAGCCGGTCTCTGCCGACGGCACCAAACGGCTGGTACGCAAGGCCATCCAGTACGCCATCGACCAGGACCGGGATTCCGTGACCCTGGTGCACAAGGGCAACATCATGAAATTCACCGAGGGCGCGTTCAAGAGCTGGGGCTATGAACTGGCCCGCGAGGAGTTCGGGGCGATCGAACTGGATGGCGGTCCCTGGTGCGTATTGAAAAGCCCCGGGACGGGCAAGGAGATCATCATCAAGGATGTGATCGCCGATGCCTTCCTGCAACAGATCCTGTTGCGCCCGGCGGAGTACAGCGTAATCGCTACCCTCAACCTCAACGGCGACTATATTTCGGATGCCCTGGCCGCCCAGGTCGGTGGCATCGGGATGGCGCCGGGCGCGAATCTCTCCGACCGCGTGGCGCTATTCGAGGCGACCCACGGCACCGCGCCGAAGTATGCAGGCAAGGACATGGTAAATCCGAGTTCGCTCATCCTGTCGGCGGAGATGATGCTGCGACACCTGGGCTGGAACGAGGCGGCCGGTTTGATCATCAAGGGCCTGTCCGCTGCCATCGCGGCCAAAACCGTGACCTATGACCTGGAACGCCTTATGAGCGGCGCCCGCAAGGTCAGCTGCTCGGAGTTTGGAGAAGAAATTATTTCCCACGCCTGAACGGCGTGGGAAATAGAATATACAGGTGCGCAACAAATGCGCACCGGGGTCGTATTATTCGGCGGCCATTATCTTCGAGGCCTGCAGGCCCTTGGGCCCATCGGTGATCTCGAACTCGACCTTCTGACCCTCGCTGAGGGTCTTGTAGCCATCCATCTCGATTGCGGAAAAATGAGCGAAGACATCCTCCCCGCCTTCCTCCGGAGAAATAAAACCATATCCCTTGGCATTGCTGAACCACTTGACTGTACCAACTGACATAATTCCCTTCCTGTTACTTGAACCAGACGAAACGAATTCCGTCATTATTTTAAACAGGACTCACCGGTTACTGTATAAGCCAGTATCCCGGCTCATCCTCCCCCCATGACTGGCAGCCCAGCCATTCCGCGTATAACTTAAATGTGACCTTTGCGGTTAGTCAAGTATGCATTTTTTCTGCCGATTTGTACTGGATAGGCACAGGCCGCTGTTGCTTGCGCCGGGCATAGTTTCTATGCTAATTCACATTACGTATGTTACTTGTTTAATCAGGATTTTTTTCGAGTGAGCGATGCCCCCTGCAACGGGACTACAGGTGCATGGTAGGCTAGAATACAAACATGGCAGATGAACGCGAACATAACGGTGACGAGGGTCTTGCTCTCAAGGAGGCAAAACCCGAGATCAAGGAACCGCCCCTTTATAAGGTGGTCTTAATAAACGATGACTTTACACCGATGGAATTTGTAGTCATGCTGCTAGAGAAGCTGTTTGCGATGGATCGGGAGAAAGCGACCCGGATCATGCTGCACATACATACGCAGGGCAAGGGCGTATGCGGGATCTATACACATGAAATCGCCGAAACCAAGGTTGCACAAGCCAATGAATATGCACAGCGTCACCAGCACCCCCTGCTGTGCAGTATGGAGGAGGCCTGACGGGCCGGCTTGAGGTGTCATCATGCTGAGCAAAGAACTTGAATTCACACTGAATCTCGCCTTCAAGGAGGCGCGCGACAGCCGCCATGAATTCATGACGGTTGAACACCTGCTGCATGCCTTGCTGGGCAACCCATCCGCCGTGGAGGTCCTGAGGGCCTGTGGCGCCGATATCGACACACTCAAACAGGACCTCGCCCGGTTCCTGGATGAAACGACCCCGCTGCTGTCCGAGGACGATACCCGGGAGACACAGCCCACCCTGGGATTCCAGCGGGTACTGCAGCGCGCCGTGTTTCACGTCCAGTCTTCCGACAAGAACGAGGTGACCGGCGCCAATGTGCTGGTGGCCATCTTCAGTGAGCAGGAATCCCAGGCTGTTTACTTCCTCAACAAGATGAACATCACCCGTCTGGATGTCGTCAACTTCATCTCCCATGGTATCTCCAAGGTCCATGACCAGCCGGACGAGAGCCACGAAAGTGCCGAGTCCGGGCCGGCCTCGGAGGAGGCGAGCAAACAGCCGCTGGAAACCTTTGCCAGTAACCTGAACGAGCTGGCCGCGCAGGGCAAGATCGATCCCCTGATCGGGCGGCGTCCCGAGGTGCGGCGCACCATCCAGATCCTCTGCCGCAGGCGCAAGAACAATCCGCTGTTTGTGGGTGAAGCAGGGGTAGGCAAGACTGCACTGGCCGAGGGCCTGGCGAAAATGATCGTCGAGGGTGAGGTCCCGGAGGTACTGCTCGGCAGCACCATCTATTCCCTGGACCTCGGCTCGCTGGTCGCCGGTACAAAATACCGCGGCGATTTCGAGAAGCGCTTCAAGGCCGTCCTTTCCCAGCTGCGCCGGGAAAAGGGTGCCATCCTGTTCATCGACGAAATCCACACCATCATCGGCGCCGGTGCGGCATCGGGAGGCGTGATGGACGCCTCCAACCTGATCAAACCCATGCTGGCCTCCGGTGAACTCAAGTGTATTGGTTCAACGACCTACCAGGAATACCGTGGCATCTTCGAGAAGGACCATGCCCTGTCGAGGCGTTTCCAGAAGATCGACATCACCGAACCCAGTGTCGAGGAAACCGTCGAGATCCTGAAGGGCCTGCGGACACGGTTCGAGGAACACCACAAGGTGAAGTACTCACCACGCGCCCTGCGGGCCGCCGCCGAACTGGCCGACCGCTACATCAATGACCGGCACCTGCCGGACAAGGCCGTAGATGTCATCGACGAGGCTGGCGCGAGGCAGCGACTGCGCAAGCCGTCGCGTCGCAAGAAGACCATTGGCGTAGCAGATATCGAAGGGATCATTGCCCAGATGGCGCGCATCCCCGCCAAGACAGTGAATGTTTCCGACAAGGAAACCCTGCGCAACCTCGAGCGCGACCTGAAGATGGTGGTCTACGGGCAGGACCCGGCCATCGAGACCCTGTCAGCCGCCATCAAGATGTCACGTTCCGGCCTGGGTGCCGAGGAGCGGCCGATCGGGTCATTCCTGTTCGCCGGTCCGACCGGTGTCGGCAAGACCGAGGTGACCCGGCAACTGGCCCGCATCATGGGCCTGGAGCTGGTACGTTTCGATATGTCGGAATACATGGAGCGCCACACGGTATCGCGCCTGATCGGCGCGCCACCGGGTTATGTCGGCTATGACCAGGGCGGGCTGTTGACCGAGGCCATCACCAAGAACCCGCATGTCGTGCTGCTGCTCGACGAGATCGAGAAGGCGCACCCGGACGTCTTCTCATGACCACCAATGCCGGTGCCCAGGAGATGAACCGGCCGTCGATCGGTTTCACCCGTCAGGACCACAGCAGCGACGGCATGGAGGCGATCAAGCGCCTGTTCACCCCGGAATTCCGCAACCGCCTGGATGCCGTTGTACAGTTCAATCCGCTCGACCCGACCGTGATTACCCAGGTCGTGGACAAGTTCATTTTCGAACTCGAGGCGCAACTGCAGGAACAGCAGGTCACCATCGAGGTGGATGAAGCGGCACGCCTGTGGCTGGCCGAACACGGTTATGACCCGAAGATGGGCGCACGCCCCATGGCGCGCATCATTCAGCAGCACATCAAGAAGCCGCTGGCAGAAGAGCTACTGTTCGGTGAATTGTCTAACGGCGGCCACCTGCTTGTCAGTGAAGCCGATGGCAGTCTGAAATTCGAGATCGAGAATAAAGAATACGCCCACTGAAGTGCGGGGTGCCGCCCCGGGCAGCTAGCGCGCGCGGTAGGTGATACGCCCCTTGGAAAGATCGTAGGGTGTCAGTTCCACCGTCACCTTGTCTCCCCGCAGGATCCGGATATAGTGCTTGCGCATTTTCCCCGAGATATGCGCGATCACCACGTGCCCGTTCTCCAGTTCGACCCGGAACATGGTGTTGGGCAGGGTCTCTATGACCGTGCCCTCCATTTCGATATGTTCTTCCTTTGCCATGAAATTCAGTCTTCAACAGTATCAACAGGCGCTGCATTATACGCGGAAGTCCGGCAGGAAACACCCTGCCACACAGGCCCTGCCAGGCCCGGGGCCCGCCCGGTTCAGCGCTCGAACAAATCCGCCTCGAAGGCCCAGGGCGCGGGTGGCGGGGGCAGGGCACAGGCCTGCTCCAGTATCCGGGTGAATGCCGGCCGGGGCAGCGATGTGGCCCCGAGGCCCTCCAGGTGCCGGGTGTAGACCTGGCAGTCGATCAGCGGAAATTCCCAGCGGTCGAGCTGCCGCGCCAGATGCGCCAGTGCCACCTTCGAGGCATCGCTCACCAGCGTAAACATGGACTCGCCGAAGAACACGCGTCCGATGGACACGCCGTAGAGGCCGCCTACCAGCCGACCCTGCTGCCAGCATTCGACGGAATGTGCGTAGCCTTGCCGGTGCAGTTCCTCATACGCCGCCTGCATCTCCCCGGTAATCCAGGTGCCGCTCTCGCGGGTGCGGGGAGCGGCGCAGCCCGCGACAACCGCCGCAAAGTCCGTGTCCAGGGTCACCCTGAAGGCGGCCTTCCTGAGGGTCCTGGCCAGGCTGCGTGAAATGCGCAGGTCTTCGGGGCGCAGCACCAGCCGCGGGTCCGGCGACCACCACAGGATCGGCTGGCCGGGCCCGTACCAGGGAAAGATACCGTGACCGTAGGCGGCCAGCAGCCGCGGCACAGAAAGATCACCGCCTATTGCCAGCAGGCCGTCGGGTTCCTTCAATGCCTGTTCAACATCAGGGAACCCGGTATCCGGATCATCCGGGTCGAGCCAGAAGGGGGCCAGCCCGCGCTCCACGGTCATTTGTCATCTCCTGTTAAGCTTTCAGCGACCGGGAAAAAGGGGACATTCTGCTTTTTCTCATCCACCTGTATTTCCTGAATGCATTAAAAAGCGGAATGTCCCCGTTTTTACCTTTTTCCCACCCGCTGATGCTCTAGCTATCCTCACTGTGCGCGTCCCCATCCTGCCGGTAAGGTGAACAGGCGTTCATGTCTTTATGGTACTCAAGCATCAGTTCGTGTTCATTGGCAAGAAACCTCGAGACCGCATCCCGGAACAGGGGATCCTCCAGCCAGTGCGCCGACCATGTCAGGGTGGGCAGGAAACCGCGGCTGATCTTGTGTTCCCCCTGGGCGCCGGGTTCGAACAGTGACAGTCCCTGCTCGATGCAGTAATCGATGCCCTGGTAGTAGCAGGTCTCGAAGTGCAGGCTGTGGTAGCGGTCGCTGCAGCCCCAGTGCCGGCCGTAGAGTGCCGTGTCGCTGCGCAGGTTGATGGCGCCGGCAACCACCCGCTTGCCGTCGCGGGCGTATACCAGGACGAGCTGTTCGCCCATGGTCTGGCAGATATCGAGAAAGAAATCGAGCGACAGGGTGGCGATGCCGGCCTTCTGTTCGAAGGTCGAGCGGTAGAAGCGGTGCAGGGTCGCCCACAGTTCCTCGCTGGCATCACTGCCGTGAACGGTCTCCATGCGAATGCCGGCATCCATGACGTAGCGCCGCTCGCGCCTGAGCTTCTTGCGCTTGCGCGAAATCAGTTGTCGCAGAAAATCATCGAAGCTCCGGTAGGCGCGGTTATGCCAGTGAAAGTGGCAGCCCGTGCGGCGCAACAGGCCGGCGTCCAGCAGTGACTGCGTATCGCCCTCATCGGTGAACAGCCAGTGCAGGGATGAAGAACCGGTATCCCGGGTCAGGTCCAGTGACTTGTCTACCAGGGCATGGATGACGGCGGTGCGGTCCGCTCCGTCCCTGACCAGCAGGCGCGGCCCGGTGACCGGCGTGTAGGGAATGGCGGAGACCAGTTTCGGATAGTAGGCCCGCCCGGTGCGTTGATAGGCGTCGGCCCATGACCAGTCGAACACGAATTCGCCATATGAGTTGTCCTTCAGGTACAGCGGCGCGAGCCCGGCCGGTTCCCCGTCATCGTCGTACACCACCAGGTGCTGCGGATACCAGCCGAAGGCCTCGCCTACGCAGCCATGTCGCTCAAGCGCCGCCAGGAATTCGGATCGCAGGAAGGGATTGCGGGTACCGGCCACCCGGTTCCACTGGCCCTCAGCCAGATCGTCCAGACGGTTAATGATGCCGGCGCGCATGGGCCATGAACCACCGCTCAGGCGCTGGTGCCGGGATCAGCCGCCGGCTTCGAGACTTTCCAGGTAGCGTTCAGCATCGAGTGCCGCCATACAGCCGGTACCGGCGGAGGTCACGGCCTGGCGGTAGATGTGGTCGCTGACGTCACCGGCGGCGTACACACCCCCGATACTGGTGGCGGTGGCATCGCCGCCGGTTCCGCTTTTCACCGTGATGTAGCCGTCTTTCATGTCGAGCTGGCCTTCGAAGATCTGGGTGTTGGGCTTGTGGCCGATGGCGATGAAGACGCCCTGCAGATCGATGTCCCGGGTCTGGTCGTCCTTGACGTTCCTGATACGCATGCCGGTGACACCACTGTCATCCCCCAGCACCTCGTCCAGGACATGATCCCATTCGATGCTGACCATGCCTTCTGCCTCCTTTTTGAACAGGCGGTCCTGCAGGATCTTCTCGGCACGCAGTTTGTCGCGCCGGTGCACCAGGGTGACATGGGAGGCGATATTCGCCAGGTACAGGGCCTCCTCGACCGCGGTGTTGCCACCACCGATGACGGCGACCGCCTGGTTCTTGTAGAAGAAACCGTCACAGGTGGCACAGGCGGACACGCCGCGCCCCCTGAAGGCCTCCTCCGAGGGCAGGCCCAGGTACATCGCCGAAGCCCCGGTGGCAATGATCAGGGCATCGCAGGTGTAGATGCCGGAATCACCCTCCAGCCTGAAGGGACGCTCCTTGAGATCGGCGGTGTGGATATGGTCGAAAATCATTTGCGTGTCGAAGCGCTCGGCGTGCAGCCGCATGTTCTCCATCAGCGGCGGCCCCTGCAGGCCCGCGTCGCCACCCGGCCAGTTTTCCACCTCGGTCGTGGTCATCAGCTGACCGCCTTGCTCCAGCCCGGTAACCAGCACCGGGTTGAGATTGGCACGTGCCGCATAGATGGCGGCCGTGTAACCTGCCGGGCCCGAGCCGAGAATCAGCAGGCGACAGTGCTTGATATCACTCATGTATAATCACTCCGTTAGACAGGCTGTTCAGTGCAGATACAAGGCCGGGGCCCTGATCAGGACGACCGTTAGCCGGCAGCTTGGGGCCTGATCGCGGTATCTGTACCGTTCCCCGGTTCGCTGGC
>CAMYJZ010000026.1 GCA_947258845.1 uncultured Ectothiorhodospiraceae bacterium
CGCTCATCGATATTTGTTGCATACACAACCTATCGACGTAAGCGCCCACACAAATTACCTGATCGAATTTTTAAAGAACAAACCGGGAACAGTGCCCGGTGAGGACGGCAAATTATACGCAGCAATTGCGTACCGTCAACACATATTTTCCAAAAATATTCATTGCCTTGAATAAGGCGAAATGTGTGTTGAATACACCCGCCCAACTCCGTCCAGACGGACTAATAATTATAGCTCACCACGCCCAAAAAAGGCGCCCGCGCCACCATTACCATCTATAGCTAATCAGGATTAGCTCCAGGGGAGGCCTGATTAATTCATCCGGCATCATTCCGGCGATGCCCGGAATCCAGTAACTGCCTGATTACCAAGTACTGGATTCCGGGTCGCAGCTCAGCTACGCCCTGAATGACGGCTTGATCAGGCCTTCCTGATGTCATGAATGCAGGGTTGACGGGTGCCGGACATGAATACCCGTCTGCGCAATACCCATACAGGGGCCCCTCTACCGCCAGGTTATTGACAATAATTACATTATATTCAGTAATTTATATAACTCGCGTCTCCGGACAAGCGCACCCCGCGGTGCCCGGCCGGCTGCGCCACTGCAGGAGAGGACATTTGCAGGACAGTGGCGCCACCCACCCCCTGTTTTATTTTATTTGTATTGGTTTCATATAGTTATACAGTTCCGAGCAAGATGCCAACCGCTGATATCAGGTAATAGTCACCCGGGCAAAGCGCCGCTTGCCGACTTGCAGCACGTGGGTGCTGCCGGCCCCGATACTCAGATCCCTGTCAGTCACCCGTTCACCGTCGATGCGCACGGCACCCTGTTTGATCATCCGGAAGGCCTCCGAGGTGCTGCCGGTCAGACTCGCCCCCTTCAGCACATTGGCGATACCCAGCGAACCACCCTCGCCCTGCAGCGCCACATCGGGCATATCGTCCGGCATGGCCCCCTTCTGGAAGCGCGCCACAAAGTTTGCCTGGGCCGCCTCGGCAGCCGCCCGGTCGTGGAAGCGGGCCACCATTTCCTGGCCCAGCTGGAACTTGATATCGCGCGGGTTGGTACCCTGGGCCACGTCCTGCTTCAACTGCACGATCTCCTGCAGGGGCCGGAAACTCAGCAGCTCGAAATAGCGCCACATGAGTTCATCGGATACCGACATCAGCTTGCCGAACATCTCGTCCGGCGGCTCGTTGATGCCGATATAGTTGTTGAGCGACTTCGACATCTTCTGCACCCCGTCCAGACCTTCGAGGATCGGCATGGTGAGAATCACCTGGGGCTTCTGGCCATAATGTTTCTGCAATTCACGCCCCACCAGCAGGTTGAATTTCTGGTCGGTACCACCCAGTTCGACGTCGGCCTTCATGGCAACCGAGTCGTATCCCTGGATCAGCGGGTAGAGGAATTCATGAATGGCGATCGGCTGCTTGCTGGTATAGCGCTTGTTGAAATCGTCCCGTTCCAGCATGCGCGCCACGGTGTGCTTGGCGGCCACCTGGATCAGGTCCGCCGCATTCATCTCGCCCATCCACTGGGAATTGAACAGTACCGTGGTTTTTCCAGGATCCAATATCTTGTAGATCTGGTGCTCGTAGGTCGCCGCATTTTGTAGGACATCATCGCGCGTCAACGGTTTGCGGGTGACATTTTTCCCGGTTGGATCGCCGATCATGCCGGTGAAGTCGCCAATCAGAAACATCACTTCATGCCCGAGGTCCTGGAACTGCCTGAGCTTGTTGATCAGCACTGTGTGCCCCAGGTGCAGGTCGGGCGCGGTGGGATCAAAGCCCGCCTTGATGCGCAGCGGCCTGCCTTCTTTCAAGCGTTCGACCAGTTCGACCTCAACCAGTATTTCCTCGGCCCCGCGCTTTATCTGCGCAAGATCGTCGTATGACGTCATTTGTGAATCATCTCCCTTACATAGTGTCTATCAGAGATTACCATAGTACAGACAGGAGCTATTGACTGCGCTGCAGAGGCAGGAAACGGTTGACCCAAAGCCCGTCAGTCGTTAAGTTAGCTCAAACTGAACAAGGGCCAAACGTGAAGCAACAGTCTTACAGCAACCGTGACTTCACGTCACTCACGTCGACAAAGCCTCGCCGCATATTCATGTGTCCTGGTTACTGGCTGCTTGGCGGCCTGCTGATCGGTTTCGCCGCCCTGCTCCTGGGCTTCAACCCGGAGCCGGCAAAGGCAACACGACACATCCCGCTGCAACTCTCACATGACAGTCCCCTGGATGCAGGTGAACTGGCCACTCAGGCATTCGATTCCACACCCGCCGGAGCGGCGGCGGCCGTCAGCAGCGCCCCGGCAGAACAACCCGCCCGGGACCTGGCCACGGCAGCCCTGGAGGGCGACTGGCATGATGTCATGGTCGAGTCCGGTGACAGCCTGGCACTGATTTTCTCACGGCTGGAGATACCGCCGCAGCAACTGCACGAAATCCTGAACCTCGGTGGAGCGGCCCACAACCTCAAAAAGATTCATCCGGGCCAGCAGCTGCGCCTGCAAACGAATCCGGACCTGGGCCTGGTAAATCTCGAGTACCGGGTTGACCGTTTAAGCAGCCTGGAAGTGCGTCGCCAGGGCGACGATTTCGAACTCGTCACCTCACACCGGACACCGGAGCGGCGCGTCACCAACGCCAGCGGTACCATCAACAGCTCATTGTTTATTGCGGGCCAGGAAGCCAGCCTTGCTGACAGCCTGACAATGGAACTGGCCAACATTTTCGGCTGGGACATCGATTTCGCCCTCGACATCCGCAAGGGTGACCAGTTTGCACTCATCTATGAGGAATTGTACCTGGATGGCGAAAAGGTCGATAACGGCAATATTCTCGCCGCGGCCTTCGTAAACCAGGGCAAGACCTACCAGGCGGTACGCTACACGGACCAATCCGGTCGCACCGATTATTATTCCCCCGATGGCAAGAGCATGCGCAAGGCCTTCCTGCGCACACCCGTTGAATTCTCACGCGTCAGTTCCCGCTTCAACCTGAAGCGCAAACACCCCGTCCTGAACCGCATCCGGGCCCACAAGGGCGTGGATTACGCCGCCCCCAGAGGCACTCCCGTCAAATCGACCAGTAACGGCAAGATCGTTTTCCGGGGCAAGAAAGGCGGTTACGGCAACACCATCATCGTCAAGCACGGGACCAAGTACAGCACCCTGTATGCCCACCTGTCGAAGTTCAGAAGCGGCACGGGCAAGGGCTCGCGCGTGAAGCAGGGGCAGGTCATCGGGTATGTCGGCAGCTCCGGGCTGGCTACCGGCCCCCACCTGCACTATGAACTCCGCGTCAACGATGTTCACCGCGACCCCTTGCGGGTGAAACTGCCGGGCGCCGAACCGCTGAAAAAGAAATACCGCGAGGATTTCGAGCAAAAGGCAAGCGCCCTTATCGCCCAGCTTGATCTCGTGCGCAACGTCCAGGTGGCCAGCAGCGAATAGCAAACCGGCTGTTTTTGAACCGGTTTACGGCCGCAGAGTGCAGTAAACGACTCAATGACCGCCCTCTTCATCGGCCTGATGTCAGGCACCAGCATGGACGGGATCGATGCCGCACTGGTCGATCTCTCAAGCACGCAGCCACGAGTTGTCGCAACCCATGAACACCTCTACCCGGAAGACCTCAGAACACAGCTGTTTGAGGCCATCCTGCTTGAAGACCCGCTGTCCAGTGACTTGTCCCGACTCGATGACGCCATAGGCGCGGTCTTCGCCGAGGCGGCCAGGGCCTTGCTGGAATCAGCGGGCACAGCGGCCTCGGCAGTGACCGCCATCGGCAGCCATGGCCAGACCATCCGCCATGCACCGGACTCACCCCGGCCCTACTCCCTGCAAATCGGCAGTCCCCGGCAAATTGCCCGGATGACCGGGATCGATGTGGTGGCCGATTTCCGGCGTGCGGATATCGAAGCCGGCGGCCAGGGCGCACCCCTGGTGCCCGCCTTCCACGCGGCCCTGTTCCGCAGCCCGACTGAAACCCGGGCCGTGGTGAATATCGGCGGTATTGCGAATATCAGTGTCCTGCCCGCCGACCCCTCGGCGCCGGTGACCGGCTTCGACACCGGTCCCGGCAACACCCTCATGGACCAGTGGGTCCGGGAGCGGCAGGGCCTGGCCATGGACAGGGATGGCGAATGGGCCGCGGGCGGACACCCCGACCCGGACCTGCTCGCCTGCCTGCAGGCCGATCCCTACTTTCAACTGGCGCCGCCCAAGAGCACCGGGCGCGAACACTTCAACCTCGACTGGCTCTCGGCCTGCCTTGGACAGGACGGCCCGACGGCACAGGACGTCCAGTCGACCCTGTGTGAGCTCACGGCAGGCAGCATTGCGGAGGCCACCCGGCAGTTTGCCGGTGAGGCCCGGCGACTGCTCGTCTGTGGCGGTGGCGCGCACAACAGGGAACTGCTGCGCAGGCTAGCAGCGGGGCTCGACCCGGTCGCGGTTGAATCAACCGGCGCGCATGGTCTCGATCCGGACTGGGTGGAGGCGGTGGCCTTCGCCTGGCTGGCAAAACAGCACCTGGACGGCAAACCGGGGAACATGCCCGAAGTTACCGGAGCCCGTCATCCGGTGGTCCTGGGAAGACTCTTCAAACAATCTTAGGGAAAGCCTGATCAAGCCGTCATTCCGGGCGGAGCTGGGCTGTCACCCGGAATCCTGTTCTTGATTAACCACTCTCTGGATTCCGGATTTCACCGGAATGACGAAAGATGAGTTAATCAGGGCTTCCCTGGTACAGGTGGCTAGCGCCCCCAGCATTTTGACAGGCTGCCGGCACTGGCCCCCCGGGCTCCCGCCTGGGTCAGCGTCAGGGTGCCGCAACCGTCCCCGGTCTGATTCCCCTGCGGCACGGCCTGCAGGGTGAAGCTGTTGGCTGCCGGTCCGCCGCCCTGAAAGCTCAGGGCATAGGCCGTGGTGGAACTGTCCCGGGGGGCGGTCTGATACGGCAGGTCGCTGTTTGCCAGGGCATCGCCGTTGGGCTTGAGGTTGTAGCGGTTGGTTTCCGAATAGTTCCGCTCCAGGTACTGGGCGTTCTCCAGCAACGCCGCCTTGGCGTCTGCACGTTTCGCGCGCATGGTATGGCCCGTGTAACTGGGGTAGGCGATGCTTGCCATGATGGCGACGAGTGCCACCACGATCATCAACTCCAGGATTGTCACACCACGTTGTCGGCTTCTGTTCATAATTGCCCCCTGGTTATTCCTGTCCAGTTATTCAATCTCTGGAATGACGTGTCAGCTCGAGCCGTTTGAGCTCGCGTGTATCGCTCGGCAACACCCACAGCTCATTGATGGTCCTGCCTGTTGCAAGCGAGTAGCGCACCGGCTGCCCCGCCTCGAGCGACCATAGGTGGTCCGTACCACCGGTGAAATTACGTATCCGGCTGCTGCCCGTCAGCAGGTAGAGGCTTTCATCGATCCGGACCTGCTGCGTGCCGCGTTTCACCTCGCGGATGACACCTTCCGTCTCAGGCTCGGCATGCAGACCCGATGTGAACGTGAGCAGCAGACCGGCAATCACTGTCATTCTTGAATATTTCATCATAGCCACCTGTCGGATTATTTAATCTGGCGCCAGGACTGCCGGCCAATGAATCCCTCGCCCGGATTCTCTACCACGTGGTCGATTTCGCCCGACGAACTCGGCATGTACTTGTGTTCCTTGTCGACATCCATCAAGCGCACCGGGGCCGGGCTGATGCCTACTCCGGGCCTGATACCGGAGGGTGGCGTGTCGCCATCGCCATCCCCGTCCGTATCGATCATGTCATTCAGGTCAAAGACACCGTCGTTGTTCAGGTCAAACGGCGGATGGGTCAGGGCACCGCCGTTTTCGGCGTCTATCTCCATCAGCCAGCTGTAACCACCGCTGCTGCAGGTGCCCCCGTCAGGTACGATGGTCACGAAAATAATCCGTCCATCGACCAGCAGGGGGTTACTCACCACACGCTCGCCGCTATCGGGCAGATCGAGATACCAGCCGTCGTCGTTCTTTGACAGGGCGTTATCGCTGAGCGTACGAAGTTTCTCATCCGGGAACTCGGAGGGTGTGCCCTGGTAGGTAACGGTCTGCTCCAACAGGCCGTTACGGCCACTGATGGTGGAGTCCTTGTCGGCAATCCCGTAGAAGCTCTGGGTGCTGGTATCGGCTATATCGGAATTCCCCAGGTATTGACCGGTGCCGAAGTAGATCATCACGTCAAAACTGTAGAAGCCGTGTCCGGCCTCGGGCCGGCTGGTAATCGGCTGCGGATTGTTGCTGGCATCAATGGCGGTAAACAGGGGCTTTTTATTGGGCCCCGTTTTGAATGCCACATCCCAGCTGCTGGTGCTGGTCGAGTTGACGTTAAACTTCCACATATTCCCGTAGAGGTCACCGGCATAGATGTAATCGACCCGGTTATCACCGTTGATATCGACACCGGCCGGCGTGGACAGGCCGTTCGGGTTGCTCACATCCCCAACGTCCGTGTCGATCTTCTTGATCAGCGAGCCGTCCTCGATATTGACGATGTACAACACCGCAGTACCCGTTGTACTGGCATTGCCGTCGGCCTCGGTGTTGTTGTAGCCGTTGCCGAATACCGCGGCCCAGACCCCGTTGTGCATGCGCACAATCGCCGGCTGGCTGTAGGTATAACCGAGGTCCCGGTCATCCGCGTCGGTGAATTCCCATAACACGGTATCCGCGGGCCCACTGCCGGATTCCGAGAACCCGGAGGGATCGGTGACATCCAGGGCATAGATGCCCTGCCCCCCGTGATTGAGACCGCCGACCAGCACCGAGTGCCAGGCACCGCCATAGAAGGCATCACCGTAGGTCGGCGAGCCATCGACATAGTAGCGATGTGTATAGCCGGGGTCTGTCAGCTTGCTGAGATTTTTTTGGACCGGGGATGGCACATAGGCGAGTTTTTCCACCAGCAGGTCCGTGGTTCCGTCCGCCTTGAAACCGTGCAGCATCCCGTCATTGGTACCGACATAGACCATCGGTTCACGGAAACTCTTGGTGAATTTGAAGGCCGAGTATTCACACCCTGTACAGCTCTCGGGCTCGCCCGTACCCCAGTCGCCCTGGTAGCGGAAATGGGGTATACCGACGTAGACCGGTGCTGAATTGATGATGTCGCCCAGCTTGCTCACGGACCGCTCGCGGAATCCGCCACCACCGGTCTCGTTCGCGGCATCACCCCGCAGGTAGTCGAGGCGCTCTGCACCCCTGCCGTCCGGCGTGCCGAAGGCGTTCTTGTTCAGGGCCGTCTGCAGGGTTCCGCCAGCTGTCAGCGAAGCCCAGCGGAATGGAACGGCACTGCCTGCATCGGTATCCATGGTCAGTATCGTGCGGCTGCCCGGCGCCGGCAGTCGCTGGGATGCATCGGCCTTGGCGGGCACGATCACCGATCCATCCGCGGTATCCAGACCAAATGCCACCAACTTGCCGTGCCAGTCGGCCGCGACGAATTGTGCCTGGAACAGCAGGGTATCGCTACGCAGATGCCCGGTACTGGCCGCCGCGGAAGAAGCCGACTTGGTGCGGCTCTCGATGTTCTGAAGCGTGGCCTCCAGGCTGCTGGCGAGGGCGGCCGGGGTTCTTGCCGAGATAAAGACGCCGCGGCTGTTGTAGGCCGCATGCCAGAGATCGTCTATCTTCTCGGGGCAATCAGAACAAAAGGGATTACCCCAGTTACCGTTCTCGGTGAGTACCGGATCGGGCCAGCCATCGCCGTCAGTATCGGTCAGATTACCCTCGACACCGAAGGCGACCCCGTAGGTGACCAGGTGCTGGTGTGTGGCCAGATCGTTGCTGTTCACATCCGGTGCCACGTTATCGATCAGGGGACTCAGGTCCGTGTCGTAGTAGTGCTTGGCCACGTCGGCGAGCGTCAGGGCGACGCTATCGCCATCGGCGTCACCGATAGCGGCGGCGGGGTCATCCTTGTTCCAGTAGCCGTCAGTGAACATCACGGCGAAATTCTTCTGGCAGGAATCGATAATCGGATCCGTTCTCCCGTCAACGTTATCGAAATAATTGCCGACCCGCTCGAGACCCTGGCGCAGGGGTGTTCCCGAATCGGGCCAGTCCAGCTCGAACAGCGAACCCAGCATGCCTTCATTATGGGCGCTGTAATCCGGCGCCGCCGGCGGGACCTCGACGAACAGCGAGGCATGTTCGTTGATGACACTCAGGCCATAGCGGAATTCCGGGTGGTTGTTGACCACCGTTGCCAGTGCGCTCTTGGTGACAAAGGAGCGCTTGCGGGCATACTGGTACCAGTTGGCGATATTCTGCAGTTCATCGGCCACGGTACGACAGACGCTGCCACCGCCATGACAGATTGTGTCGGTGGCGGCATAGGCGATCGGGCTGCCTACCACGGGATTCAGACCGCTGCTGTCGGGTGAATAGAGAACCGTGGTCTCGATGATGTCCGTGCCGCTGACCGTGTAGGTGGTATGGGCGTCCCACAGATCGACCAGCCCGTTGGGGGTCGCGTTGGCATTGACCGAGGTGCCGGCCTGGGGATTGGCACCGTCAAAACCCCGGTCGTCTATCCAGACTTCGAAACGCAAACCGTCAAGATCGCGCAGCACAGAATAGCCCGCCTCTCCGCTGCGCGGGTTACTGCGCGCGGCGTTGAAGTTTGCATTTGCACACGGTGTACCGACGTTGTCACAGGCGGCCTGCCAGGGGCGGTAGTCCTGGAGCGGATCGTAGTACATTACATTGAAGTCAGCCGACAGGACGCGCCAGTCGAATTGATAGGGGGTATTGGTGTTCAGGTCGGTGCCGCAGGAATACAGGGTTTCCTTGTTATCGGTACAGCCGTTGACAGAGGAATTATCGCTGTTGTCGTAGATGTATTCGAAATCGGCGAAATAGTCGGACACCGTTGTGACATCCAGGCCGGTGATCGGATCGGTAACCGTGGTGCTGACCGTACCCCCATAGGTACGCCACCTGCCGTTGGTCATCAGGTAGCCGGGAGACCCGTCGCAGTAGACCTCGTTGCGGTAGCCACAGGCATGCCATTGCTGGGTGGTAAGGATTTCCCAGTCCATGGAACCGGAATCGTCCACCTCGAAAAAGATATTGGGATCCACCGTGGTATTAAGAAACAGCGGCGCATTGCTCAGGCTGACCGCATGCGCCGGTGCCGCCACAAGTAACAGCAATGACAGGAGAATGCGTGTTCCGGTTTTCATGAGTGATACATTTCGCTTCGGTTTCATATCATTTTCCAATATGCCGATGGATGCAGCATTCAGTTGAGTCGTTTAACAAAGGTGGTTTGCAGGATGGCGATGGAGGCGTCGCTGCCGCCCTCTGATCGCGCCGTTACACGGAAAAACCCGCGACCGGTGGTGGTCCCGTGGCCAACCGTCAGGTTGTCGCGCGAGAACTGCAGGAATTCGACCAGCATGCGCGGATCACTGTTGTTGGACGACAACTCATGGGTCCCGTCGACGCCGTATTCCTTGGCATTGGTGACCCACCAGCTGAGCGACTCGTCCTCGAGGTGAAACGGCAGCGTGTCCTTCTCCCACATATCGCAGGGCGCACTGGAACACAGAGTGGGTTCGGTGGTGAGTGCCGCCAGCCTTGACTCGCCATCGCGCAAGCCGGCCTCTGCGCCCTGGAAGGCCAGATTGGAATCACGCAGGTTGCCGGCCATGCGCTCTTCCATGGTGACCGTGTTCATCGCGGTGACCCCGATAATCGTCAGCAGCATCAACATCATCAGGCTCATCATCAGGATGGCCCCTTGCTGGTTCATGTGACTCGGTTGATGGCTGAGGTTCATGATTGGCAGCTCACTGTCACAGTGCACGACTGCGGATGGTCACGGTTTCGACAAAGCGCCGGCGCAGGCGGCGATCGCCGGGGTTGCTGATCAGGGTCCCCGACAGATCCGTGTAGGCAACGGGTTCCGGACCCACGTCTTCCGGTGTGCTCAGCAGCAACGCCAGGCGCACACTGACCACTCGATCCCAGTCATCAGCCGCGGTGATCGTAGCGGCATCCCGGTAGACCTCTGCGGTGCTGTCCGGACTGGGACTGGTATCCAGTCCATAGGTGATCTGCATGTCATCGATACCCGAAATAAACTCGCGTTCCACGCCCTTGATATCGGTCTCATAGAGCGAGTAGATCGGCGCACCGGTCTGGTTGGTGCGCCCTGTATCCATGATGTAGAAGGTGGAAAACTCCTGCTTCAGGGTGAAGGCGTTGGCCAGATAGGCCTTGGACAGGCGGTTGGTGGTATTGCCGCTGTTTGAGTGGCCAACGGTGATCTTGCCACCGCTGCCGGTCGAGACAGCCGTCGCCTTGAAGATGTCCGCCGTCTCGCAGTCGCTGATGAACAGGTAATCGCCCGTAACGATGTTTTCGGCGTTGGTGGTGAACTGGAGGTTGGCGTTGTCCGCAGCCAGGTTGCCGGTCAGCTGCATGCCGCTGGCCGAGGCCCCGCGCATCTCGATGACATCGGTGCCGGGACGCGCGCCGCTGCTGCCGAAGCTGTTGCCTGCCGCCACATTGTCAAAACCGATGACCACGGTCTTGAGATCGAACACGGCCTCGGACGGGGGACTGGCAATGATGATACTGGGGGTCAACAGCCGCGGATTGGCACACCCCTGGTAGCCGGCCATGCGGATCTTGCGGCCCAGCAGTTCCAGGGCAAAGCGGCCGTTCTCCTGCACCCGGGACAAGCCTTCCTGCACCCGGTAGGTGGACTTGCTGCCGACGTAGACATGGGTCACCCCGGCCATCAGTGCCAGGCCGACGGCAGTCGCCACCATCAGCTCCACGATACTGAAGCCGCGCTGACTATACGTGTTCCGCATTTTCGGACTGCTTCGTTTCATAGGCTGGTAATCAGGCTGAAGACGCTGGGGTTACCGCCCCGTTCGGTCCATTTGACATTGATGGTGAACTCGGCCGCATTCTGGATAATCTGCCCCTCCCCCTCGGGAAGCACCGTGGCCAGGCGCTGCTTCCAGTCCTGCAGGTCCGCCTCCGATCCCTCGCTGCCGGAATGGGTATCGGCGTAATCGGTCACATAGGCTCCTCCCAGGGCGGTGGTCGACTTGCCCGCCGAACCCCGGTTGGCGCGCATGATATCGAGGATGTCGTAGGCCAGTACCGTTGACTGGGTGCGCAGGTAGGAACTGTGGTTGAAACGCATGCCGTTGGTCTGCAGACTGGCCAGCCCCAGCAGTCCGATCGCCAGGATCAGGATGGCGACCAGGACCTCGATCAGGCCGAAGCCGCGGCAGGCACGTGGGCTGTGTGTCATGGCATGCATGCTTGCGTCTTACCCGGGATCACGAACAGGCACTGTGGGTGACCGAGGGCTGACCGGTAACGCTCACGCTGATATCCCGGGCCAGGTTGCCCTTGCAACCGGGTATCCTGAGCTGGAACGTAGCACTGTTGTTGACCAGGCCAATGCCGTCATAGCGCAGCGAGGCCGCTGCACTGCTGATAGTGGAGCCACCCTGCAGTCCGCCCCAGACACGCAGCACCTCGTCGGTCCCGGCGTCAACGATACTGTCGGCATTGTCATCGGTGAACACGATCCAGCCGTCGTGCCAGTTCCCGGTACAGGTGCTGCCGTCGCTGCTGCTGCAGATGGTCACGGTGGCACGCCGCTTGAGGGCCTCGTCACGGCTGGCATTGAGTGCCGTCAACAGGTCATTCGCCTGGGCCGTGATGCGGTTGTTCTGCATGAAGGTATTGAAGGCGGGTACCGCCAGGGTGACCAGGACCGCGGCCACCGCCAGGGTGACCATCAACTCGATCACCGTGAATCCGGTTTCTTTGTTCATATGTTTTACGACCCGCATTAAGTAAGTCCCCGACATTTCCCCCAGCGCTCATGCCCGGTGCGTTGCCGGCTCGAGTTTTTTCCGGGGGTATCGAAGGATTTAACGACCGGATGGGGGATTTCTTTATAGGGCAAGGACCTGCAGACGGCCCCGGGGCTGGTAAAGCAGCGTGATATTTCTGAGGTATCGCCAGGCAGCCCACGAAGGACTTATATCTATATGATATTATTTGACTTATAAGTCAGGCGACGAGTGCTGGCCTGTAGTTGCTGCGCGCACTGTCTGCCGGTACGGGCTATCAGCCCATCATGTGGAAGCGCAGCCAGATCCCTGGCGCCGGGTACTTCAGATAAAGCGGGTTTATAGGTCGCTAACGTTCAGAGATCGGCACGTAACCCCGGGGTTCATGCCCGGTGTAGATCTGGGTCGGCCGGAAGATCCGGTTCTGGGTCACCTGCTCGCGCCAGTGCGCCAGCCACCCCGCTGTACGGGCAATGGCAAAGATGGAAGTAAACTGGTCCGGCGGTATGCCCATCTCGCGGTAGAGGATACCCGAGTAGAAATCGACGTTGGGATAGACCCCCTTGGGTGCCAGGATGGCTTCGCAGGCCTCTTCCAGCGCCAGCGCCGTCTCGAACAGGGGGCTGACACTGCCACGCGTCTCCGCCAGCTCGAGCATCAGTTTCTGCAACAGCGTGGCACGCGGGTCCTTTACCTTGTATTCACGGTGGCCCATGCCCCAGATGACCTCCCTGGCCAGCAGTTTCCTGTCCAGCCAGGCCGGCACCGCTTCGGGGCTGCCTATCTCCTCGAGCATCTGGATCACCCGCTCGTTGGCGCCGCCGTGCAGCGCGCCGGCCAGCGTGCCAATGGCTGCCGCAATGACATAGGACGGCATCGCCAGGGTGGAACCCGTCACCATGGCCGAAAACGTGGAAGCGTTGATGGTGTGCTCGGCATGCAGGATCAGGATCACGTCCATGATGCGCGCGATCAGCGGGTCGGGTTCTACCCCGTTCTGGAACATGTAGAGAAAATTGGCCGCATAACTGAGGTCACTTCTTGGCGGCGTGGGATCATTGCCGATACGCATCTGCTGCCACATGGCCACCAGCGTCGCCATGCGCGCCAGGATGCGAATCGACTGGCCATGCACATAGCGTTCGCTTTCATCGCCCGGACTGCGAATCTGGACCGGCACATCACTGGGATAAAACATGCCCAGACTGGATACCGCGGTCTGCAGCATCTCCATGGGATGCCCGTTTACCGGCAGTGACTTCATGATATCGCGGATGTTGTACTTGACCCGCCGGTGCACGCGCAGCTGGGCATCGAACTCGGCCAGCTTCTCCGCCGTGGGCAGCTCGCCGTCGAGCAGGAGGTAGGCGGTTTCCTCGAAGGTGCTGTTCTCGGCCAGCTCGACGATGGGGTAACCGCGATAGGTCAGGATCCCCTGCTGGCCATCCAGGTAGGAGATCTTGGATTTCTTGGCGGGAACCCCTTCCAGCCCGGGGTGAAATTCAGTCATGACACATGCTCGGGTTATGAAACAAACAGTTGTCGACAAACGCTATCAGGCCCAACCACCGACTGCAGCCCGGATTAGCGCTGCAATCGGGCCGGGGACCGTTAAGGATAACAAAAAGCCACTACGAGCAGGCGCCGGTAACCAGTTGAAATAACAAGGGGGCGTCGCCGCCCCCTGTGCAATTGGAACCGGGTTGACCGGTCAGATGGAGAAGGAGGAACCGCAGCCGCAGGTGGTGGTGGCATTCGGGTTGCGGACCACGAACTGTGCGCCCTCCAGCCCTTCCGTGTAATCCACCTCGGAACCCATAAGATATTGATAACTCATGGGATCGATCACCAGGCCGACGTCGCCGTTCTCGATGGTGATGTCGCCTTCCACCACATTCTCGTCAAAGCTGAAGCCGTACTGGAAGCCGGAACAGCCACCCCCGGACACGTAGATCCTCAGCTTCAGATTCGGATTTTTTTCCTCTTCAATCAGTTGCTTGACCTTATTCGCCGCGGCATCGGTGAAGGTCATACTCGGGGCAACCGAAGTGGCTATTTCAATCATGGGTACTGCCTCTTGCTACTCACTATATAAGCGGATGCGAAAATTATGTCATTTCCCGAGTAATTTGGTCAAGTATTAGTCGGGGCCGCTTGCGCTCCCGGTCGGGTCGCGCTCGAAGCTGACCACGGAGGCGTCAGACTCTTGCTGGTGCACCAGGCTGCCGTTGACCTCGGAACCCATCGCCATCTCGATCAGATTGTAGTGCACATCACCGTTGACCCGGGCCTTGGCGGCCAGTTCGATGCGCTCATCCGAATGCACATTACCGGTCACCGTGCCATTCAGGATCACGTTCGGCACCTGCACATTACCCTCGATATTGCCGTGCTCGCTGACGGTCAGCACCGAATTGTCGTCACCTTCGGCAATCACATTGCCGTGGACCCGGCCATCGACATGCAGCCCACCGCTGAAGCGAAGATCTCCCTCGATCCGGGTCTGTTGCCCGATGATGGTGTCAACCCTGGCGTTTACCGTTTTGCCCTTCTTGCCTTGTCCCAACATAAATTATCTCCCGTCTTCCGGTTCCGCATCCGGCCAGTTGAATACCTGCAAGAGTGGCTCGGGTGCGTTCTTGCCGGTCGTTTTGATAGACAATACCACCTCCTCTGCGTGGAATCCTTCCGGCAGGGAAATGACGCCTGTCAGACGCTGAAAGTAGCGGAAACGGAAATCAAGGTGCGCGACCCCGATTTCCGAGACTGCCGCCAGATCCAGTTCTTCCAACACCCCCTCACGTTTTCCGCTGATCGTCCAGCCCACCTGGCCAGTGACATAACGATCGTTATTTTTCAATTGCGTCAGTACGAGGTCATAGTCAAAGTTGCGCGACTGCCCTTCTGCACTCAATGTAAAACGGTGGATGCGCAATCCAGGCTTGCCGTCCCCTGGAGTAACGATCCCGCGGTAGAACTCGATCTCGTCGCGCGCGGCATGCAGCTCCTCCTGGAGGGCGCCCAGTTCGTCCTGCACCTCTCCCGTCGCCTGGCGGTCAATCTGGCTGGAGCGCTCGAGTATGGCAACCTGTTCACGCAAGCTGCTATTGACCTCGACGACCTCCTCATTCTGCTGTACCAGCAAGGTATACTTGTCACGCAGGGACGCGAGCTCCGTCACGCCGTGCAACTTGCCGAAGTCGTACACCCACCAGACCAGCAGACCCAGCAGCCCGGCAATCACCGCGGCCATGGAAAGCTTCAGGTAGTAAGGCTGCATGGCCACCCCGTATCAGTGACTGCGACCAGTATGGCATATTCACCCGGCTGCAGATGGTAACGGGTCACAAAAGCGGGGGATCCAGGGCAACTCACGGCAACAGGGCAATGCCGGTCAGACCGGCCCTCTCGTCCAGCCCGAACATGACGTTCATGTTCTGCACCGCCTGCCCGGCGGCCCCTTTAACCAGGTTGTCGATTACCGAGAGCACCACCACGACATTGCCGTGCTGCGGACGGTGCACGGCAATCCGGCAGTGGTTGGCGCCGCGTACACTGCGGGTTTCCGGGTGCGAGCCCGCCGGCAGCACGTCCACGAACGGCTGATCGCGATAGTACGTTTCATACAGCGCCTGCAGGTCCTGCTCCGTTTCATGCAGGCGGGCGTAGAGGGTGGCATGAATGCCGCGGATCATGGGTGTCAGGTGCGGCACGAAGGTCAGTCCGACCGGTTTGCCTGCGGCGATCGCCAGCCCCTGGCGAATCTCGGGCAGGTGGCGATGACCGGGCACCGCATAGGCCTTGAAGTTTTCACTGGCCTCGCACAACAGGGTACCCGTGGCCGGTTGTCTCCCCGCGCCACTGACACCTGACTTGGCATCCGCCACCAGGTGTTCCGTGTCCACCAGCTGCCGCTCGATCAGCGGCAGGAATCCGAGTTGCACGGCAGTCGGATAACAACCCGGGTTGGCCACCAGCCGTGCCGTGCGCAACGTCTCCCGGTTGACCTCGGTCAGTCCATAGACGGCCTGCTCCAGGTACGCCGGGCAGGCATGCGGGGTACCGTACCAGGCCTCCCATTCGTCGGCCTGGCCGAGACGGAAGTCCGCGGCCAGATCGATCACGCGGACACCGGCCTCGATCAGCTGCGGCACCATGGTCATGGCCGTACCGTTGGGGGTCGCGAAGCATACCAGGTCACAGGCAAGCAGCTGCCCGACCGCCGGTTCCGAGAAGGCGAGGTCCAGGCAGCCGCGCAGGTTCGGGAACAGCTCGGCCACCGGCCGGCCGGCCTCGGAGCGCGAGGTAATCACGGCCAGTTCCACATCCGGGTGGTCCGACAGCAAGCGCAACAACTCCACACCCGTATACCCGGTACCGCCAACTACACCTACCTTGATCATGGTCCCTGTACCTGCCAACTCGTTAAAATCAGACGCAAATAGTACACCATCCGCGCGTCAATCATTCTACAATAACGGTCCCTGAACAATCCGCTGGCGGATGACTGCAACCCCGTCCAACAGCAAACATCCCGGCCGCAAGGAGCCCCCGTGTTTAGAAGCCACTGGAATCAATGGCTGGACAAGCTGGGCATACGGGTGTCCGGCCTCGAGGCCCTGCCGCAACTCTCCATGCTGGCCATCCCCGTCGGCCTGTTGTCCGGGGGCGTAATTATCCTGTTCCGGTTGCTGGTGGAATCCACCCAGGGCCTGTTTCTGGCCGGTGGCGAAGGCACGGAAAACTATGAAGGCCTGGCGCCGCTCGCGCGCGTACTGTTACCCACCATCGGTGCCCTGTTGATCGGCCTGCTGTGGCAATACCTGAAAGGCGCAAGCCGCGAGGTGGGCATCCTCCATGTCATGGAGCGCCTGGCCTATCACGAGGGACGCCTGTCCTGGCGCAATGCGCTGGCCCAGTTCGCCGGCGCGGCCGTCAGCATCATCAGCGGGCATTCAGTCGGTCGCGAGGGTCCCAGCGTCCACCTGGGCGCGACCAGCGGCAGTCAGCTGGGCCAGTGGCTGCGCCTGCCCAACAACAGCAACCGCACCCTGGTCGCCTGCGGCATTGCCGCCGCGATCGCCGCCTCATTCAACACTCCGCTGGCCGGCGTGATCTTTGTCATGGAGGTGGTGATGATGGAATACACCCTGGCAAGCTTCGCCCCGGTGATCCTGTCGGCAGTGACGGCCACCACCCTGACCCGGATCGTTTACGGGTCGATGCCGGCCTTTTCCATCCCCCCGCTGCAACTGGGTTCGTTGCTCGAACTGCCCTATGTCGTTCTGATGGGCATTGTGCTGGGCACCCTGGCGGCGCTGTTCATCCACCTGCTGCAACGCTCCACCCTGCTGTTCCCCGGCTGGCCCGTGTGGCTGCGCTTCACCCTGGGGGGTCTGGCAATCGGCCTGCTCGCGCTGATCGCGCCGGAGATCATGGGCATCGGCTACGACACCGTGAACCAGGCCCTGCTGGGACAGCTGGGGCTGGTGTTGCTGGTCACCGTCACCCTGCTCAAACTGGCCGCCACCGCCTTCGGCATGGGCATGGGGCTGCCCGGCGGGCTCATCAGTCCAACGCTGGTGATTGGCGCCGTTGCCGGCGGGGCCATGGGCACGGTTGCCGAGACCTGGCTGCCGGGTGAATTCTCCTCGCCGGCCTTTTATGCGCTGATCGGGATGGGCACCATGATGGGGGCCACCCTGCAGGCGCCGCTGGCCGCACTCATAGCCATGCTGGAACTGACCGCCAATCCGAACATCATCCTGCCCGGCATGCTGGCCCTGATCACCGCCGGCATGGTGAGCCGGGAACTGTTCGGCAAGGAGTCGGTTTACCTCGAACTGATCCGCGCGCGCGGGCTCGACTACCGCGACAGCCCCCTCACCCAGGCGCTGCGGCGAATCGGTGTGGCCAGTGTCATGGATCGCAACATCGAGGCCCTGCCACAGTACGTGACCCACAAACGCGCCACCGAGGCCCTGGCCAGGGAGCCTCGCTGGATCGTGGTCAGCGAGGACAACAAGCCCGTCAGCCTGATGCCGGCGGCCGACCTGGCGCGCCATCTCAAGGAAGCAGCGGAGGAGGAAACCAGCGAGGAGACCGTCGATCTCAACGACATCCCGGCGCAACGCCGTGAAATCAGTCCCATCGACTTCCAGGCCACACTGCAGGAGGCCCATGCAACCCTCAAAAGCACGGGCGTCGATGCGCTATATGTAATCCGCCGCACCGTCCCCGGCATTGACGTGATCTACGGGGTATTGACTCGCAGCGAGCTGGAACGCAGCTATACGCTGGAGTGAACCGGCACAGGCAGCTCAGGGAGCCACGGTCTCGACGGGCTGCAGCTGCCCCTCCACGCTGTCCGCGTTACTCTCCACCGGGGCGTTTGCATCGCTGACCGTCACCACCTTGCCATTACGATCAACATTGCAACTGAACCGGTAGCTGCGTTCCATGCCCGAGCTGTGCAGTTCCGAGAACACCACACCGCTGACGTAGAAACCTTCATCGGTACGCTCGACCTCGCCCCGCCTGGCCAGACGCGCGAACCCGGGCTCGGCCACCGTCGTTCGCGCCTGTTCGGTGCAGGCCTCGATGGCATCCCAGGCATCCGCATCGATCAGGCGACTGATCCAGCGATCGACCGCGGGGATCTCCTGCTTGGCGATAAACAGGGCAATGGCACCGAAGATCACAATCGGGACCAGCTTCTGCATCCGCTGGCGGTGTTCGCGCTCGCGCCGTTCAGCGCCTGCCGAGCGCAGACTTTTCAGTTCATCCTGTGGTGATTTCACGTCAGTGGCTACCTGCTCTCTGCGCCTGCGACCATGTATACCTCCGGGACGGGGCATGGCATCAACAAGGAAACATGAATGGCTACCCCGGGGCGGAGCCGGCCATTACCGGTTCAATGGCCTCTCTCAGTCCTTCAGCACGAAGGAGACCTTCATGTTGACGCGGTACTCGGTGACCTTGTCCTCTGAGACCACCACACTCTGCTCCTGGATCCAGGCGCCCTTGATGTTGTTCAGCGTCTTGCCGGCCCGCTTGATACCGGTACTCACGGCGTCTTCGAAACTCTTCTTGGATGAGGCGGTAATCTCGGTGACTTTTGCTATCGACATGGTTTTTCTCCTTGTGGTGACTGAATGGGAACTGAATCGGTTCCAGTTAAGGCGCGCCTATGACCTCACCAGGCGCAGGAACTCCGAACGCGTGCGGTCATGATCACGGAACGAGCCGAGCATCATGGAGGTCGTCATCATCGAATTCTGCTTCTCGACACCGCGCATCATCATGCACAGGTGCTTGGCCTCGATGATCACCCCTACACCGGCCGGTTTGATGGCATCGTTGACCGTGTCGGCAATCTGCTTGGTGAGATTTTCCTGTATCTGCAGGCGGCGGGCGAACATATCGACAATGCGCGCGATCTTCGACAGCCCGATCACTTTCCCCGTGGGGATATAGGCCACGTGACACTTGCCGATGAAAGGCAGCAGATGATGCTCGCACATTGAATACAGTTCGATGTCCTTGACCAGGATCATCTCGTCGTTGTCCGACTCGAATATGGCCTTGTTCACCACCTCGTCCAGCGACTGCGCATAGCCGCGGGTGAGGTACTGGAAGGCGCGCGCGGCGCGGTCGGGTGTCTTCAGCAGGCCCTCCCTGCCCGGGTCCTCGCCGACACCTCTGATGATGCCTTCAAACAGCTTGCTCAGATCGTCTTTCATACGCCCCCCGGACCGTGTGGCAGGTGATTTGCGTTATTTGCCTTATGCCAGGCGGTTCCATGGACCTGCCTGTCGAAATACCGCCTGTTGCCGGCACCTCGACAGGATGATAACAGGCATGGGCCACGGATATCAGGCCCAGGCGAGCCGCACGCGGGACGCGGCCCGGTGATTGTGTTAACGCATGAATTTGCCGGCCATCTTCACCACGTCGTCCATGACGGATCCGTCCTTGTCGGCATCCAGCAGCCCGGACAGCATCCCCAGCACACCGGCGCTGTTGCCGCCGGAGACCGCGCCACTCAGGCCGCTGGCGGTGGTCTGCTTGCTCATCGAGCCCATGACCATGGCCGCCACCGCGGGCAGCATCTTCTTCAGCAGGCCGTTATCGAGGCCGGTCTTGTTGGCGACATCACTGGCGACCTGGCGGCTGGCATCCTTGCTGCCGAGGATATGGCCGAGGATGGCATTGCCGTCGGTGCTTGCCTCGGCGAGCGTCTCGGGACGATCGACATAGCGCTGGTGGTCACCCTTGCCCAGGGCGCCCAGCAGGCCCTCCAGCCCGTTCTGGCTGGAAAGATTCTTGCGCAGGCCCTGGGAGAGGGCCGGCACCATGCCGGAGAGTGCATTCTTCGCATCGCCCTCGCTGACACCGAACTGGGAGGCCAGCTGTTTCAGGGCGGGGGCACTCTGTGAGTCGAGCAGTAATTTGAGCAGATCCATAATTCCATCCTCATCAGAATACGTTTTTTGTCTAATAGGGAGCCGCCGGGTGGCCGCTGCTGCCTGCACAGGCAATACCGGAATCGTCTGGATATCCTGCAGGTAGACTGGATTCTAGATCAGTTGGAACAGTCCGCCGGGAGATTTAACAGAAGTTTATAATTCAGCGACCGGTTTCCATCCCGCGGATTCTCGGCGACCTTCAGCCCGATGCCGTCAATCAGCGAGTGGGCTCGTTCATCATCGAGGCGGAGTGCGACAGCAGGGCCGCGAAGAACTTGAAGACGGTCAGTACAGTGTTGGCGACCAGGGCCGTCAGCGCCGCTTTCCTGGAATCGTGCGCCATGTCGGTTACCCGCGTGTGTGCCGGGGCTCAGCGGTAGAGTTTGCCCTGTGCACGTATCCAGCCCTCGGGCCCGCGGCCATCGGGATCGTGATGGGTCCAGTGAATAACCCCGCCCCGGTCGTTCCACTCATAGCGCCCGCGCAGATCGATGCGGTCGTCCTCGTAGATCGGCACCCGCTTGGCCAGGTCGATATTGTGGGCCACGAGTACGGTATGGCCGCTGGCCAGCTCCAGGATAAAGCGCTGGTGACGCGAACCCTCGTTGTCGTCGGGCAGCGTGCGCTTGATACGCCCGCCGACCTCGACCCACACCCTGGACCGCTCGGCCGCGTAAGCGGCCTCCACCACCCCGGCTTTGGCGACCTCCTCCTCGCTGAGCGGCGGCTGGTTCTCGGTGTAGTACTGGTAGACCACCAGCCCCAGCACCACCAGTGCCGGCAACACGGTCCGGCGCAGAAACTGTCGCTTGTTTACCATGTGATTACCTGAATAACGGTTAAAAACCTAGAAGCTCTTCTCACCGCAAAGACGCCAAGGGCGCAAAGAAAAACCTCATTATCAATACCAATCCGGCAACACCGGGATAATTGATTTTCAGGTCATTGCGAACGCAGCAAAGCAATTCCTGAATGACAAGGTCATGAGAATTTACCCCCTCTCCCTTCGGGAGAGGGATGGGGAGAGGGGACTTCAATTAAATATCTGTGGATCTGTTCTAGCACCGTATCGATATCGTCCAGTATTTCATGATTCCAGAACCGCATCACCTTATAGCCCAGAGACTCGAGAAACAGGCTTCGCATTACATCATCTTCTGCCTGCTCGAGATGTTGTCCACCATCAGCCTCCACGATCAGGCGAGCTTCCAGACAAAGAAAATCGACAATATAAGGCTCGATGACAACCTGGCGCCGGAACTTGTAGCCTGCCATCCGATGAGCGCGCAAGTATTTCCATAGCAGGCGTTCAGCGTCAGTAGACTGATGGCGCAGCTTCCTTGCCAGCGATTTCATTGGTTATCCCCTCTCCCTGCCCCTCTCCCGGAGGGAGAGGGAATAATTCTTTGTGCACTCGCAATATATTACCCCTTCAGGATCGAGCCCAGCACCCCGCGGGCGATTTTTCGGCCCAGCGAACTGCCGACGGAGCGCACCACGCTCTTCACCATGGCCTCCATGACCGACTGGCGGTTGCTGCGCCGGGCGCGTGGCGCCTTCTTCTGTGTTTTTGCTGCGGCCTTTTCCTGCGTCTCCTCGGCCTCGACCTCGGCGGCCTTTTCGGCGCGCTCCTTGAAATGCTCGTAGGCGGAGCGGCGGTCCACCGACTCGTCGTAACGCTTGCCCAGCATGCTGGCCTCGATGATCTCCCGGCGTTCGGACCGTTTTGCCGGGCCCATCCGGGACGACGGTGGCCGAATCAGGGTACGTTCCACGATGCTCGGCGTGCCCTTGCCTCCCAGGGTGGAAACCAGCGCCTCGCCGACCCCCAGTTCCTTGATCGCCTCGGCGGCGTCGAAGGCAGGGTTGGCGCGGAAGGTCGTGGCCGCCGCCCGCACCGCCTTCTGGTCACGCGGGGTAAAGGCGCGCAGGGCATGCTGGATGCGGTTGCCCAGCTGGCCCAGCACGCTGTCCGGGATATCCAGCGGGTTCTGGGTCACAAAATACACCCCGACCCCCTTGGAGCGGATCAGCCGGACGACCTGCTCGACCTTGTCGATGAGTGCCTTGGGCGCATCGTCGAACAGCAGGTGGGCCTCGTCGAAGAAGAACACCAGGCGCGGCTTGTCGGGGTCACCGACCTCCGGCAATTCCTCGAACAGCTCCGACAGCAGCCACAGCAGGAAGGTGGCGTACAGCTTCGGGCTCTGCATCAGCTGGTCGGCGGCCAGGATATTGATATTGCCGTAGCCGTTCGGCCCGGTGCGCATGAAATCGTACAGGTCCAGGGCCGGCTCGCCGAGGAACTGCTTGCCGCCCTCCTCCTCCAGCACCAGCAGGCGCCGCTGGATGGCGCCGATGGAAGAACGCGACATGTTGCCGCAGCAACAGCCCCTCGTCGTCGGCCATCTTGAAGACCGCGTAGAGGATGCCCTCCTGGGTGTCGTTCAGGTCCAGCAGGCGCGCGAACAGCAGCGGCCCCATTTCCGAGACCGTGGTGCGCACCCGGTGGCCCTGCTTGCCGAACAGGTCCCAGAACACCACCGGGAAGGACTCGAAGGTGTAGTCGTCCAGGCCGATGGTCGCAGCGCGCTCCATCAGCTTGGGGTGTTCGCTACCGGGCTGGCTGATACCCGACAGGTCGCCTTTGACATCGGCCATGAACACCGGCACGCCGCGGCGCGAAAAGTCCTCGGCCAGAATCTGCAGGGAGACTGTCTTGCCGGTACCGGTGGCACCGGCGATCAGGCCATGCCGGTTGGCAAGCCGCGGCAGCAGGTAGACGGGCTGGGTCCCCTTGCCGATGAAAATACCCGGATCTTCTTGCGTGGCCATGTCGTGTTCCGTTCCTCGTGTTTTCGGCTCAGGCCAGTTCCGAGCCGTCCTGTGAATTCGCGATCTGTTCGATTATAAGGGCATATTCCCGGCCCAGGTCCTTCAGCTCCATGAGTTCCAGCATCGAGGCCGGCTGGCCTGAGGCCTTGATGGCCCGCTGTATCTTCTGCATGCGCTTGATGACCTCTTCCAGGCGCTCCTGGCCGTTTTCCTGCGCTGTGCGTTCGCTGTGCGTCATAGGGCCTCCCTGAGGCGTGCCGCGGCATCCTCCGGACTGATGGTCGTCACGAACAGGCCCGAACCCAGCTCGAAACCCGAGGGGATGGATGTCCGCGGACAGATCTCCAAATGCCAATGGTAACTGGGATCGCAGTCCGCGAACATCTCGCAGCGTGGTGCCGTGTGGAAATAGTAATTGTACTGCGCGCCGCCCAGGACCTTGTCCAGGCGGGCCATGGTACGCCCGAGTACCCTGGCCAGGTCGGCCAGGTCCTCGGCGCTGGCCTGCAGGTAGTCGCTCTGGTGCACCAGCGGCAGGATGTGCACCTCCCACTCGTAGCGGCTGGCGAAGGGTTTGATGGCGATAAAGCGCTCGCCGCGCTCGACCACGTACTGGCCGATGTCGATCCTGCGCCTGAGCTCCCCGGACTCCGGGTTGTAGATTGTTCCCTCGAAGGTCAGCGCTTCGTCGATCAGGCTGCAGAAGATGCATTGCCGATGTTCATCGTAGTAATCGCGGCTGTGCGCGACCTCGTTGTAGACATTCTCGGGGATGACCGGCAGCGCGATCAGCTGGCTGTGAGTGTGACCGATACTTGCCCCGGCCGCACGGCCAAAGTTCTTGAATACCAGTACGTAGCTGATACGCTCGTCAGCGGCGTACAGGGTGTCCATGCGCTGCTGGTAGGTCTGCAGTACCAGGGTGAGGTGCGATTCGGACATTTCGTGTATCCCGATGCCGTGCCGGCCGTGATCGATAATGACCTCGTGATGACCGTAGCCTTCCAGCGCCTGCTGCAGCCCGAAACTGTAGTCGGGCTGCCGGTTGTCGGTCCCAAGCACCGGATAGAGGTTGTGGACGATCCTGACCTGCCAGTCCCTTTCATTCGGCAGGGCAAGAATGGTCGGCGGCGTGCGCTCCTCGTTGCCCCGGCAGAAGGGGCAGTCCTCGACGTGTTCCCGGGCGTCACGGGGAACCCGCTCCTCTTCCTTGCGGGGACGCAGGCCGCGCTCGGTGGCGACCAGTACCGACTCCGAGGGCAGGGTCGGGTTGATGCGAATCTCGCGTATTGGCTTGACTGCGCTCATCTTGACTCTGTCTCCAGGTTATTTTTCACCGCCCCGTCGAAACAGGCCCGGGAGACGACCGCAGCAAAGTATACAGGGAGCCGCAAAATGGGGACATTCTGCTTTTATCATTTATCACCAACCACTGCTGTCCCACATAATTCCTTCTACCCTTCAAGGGAAGAAGGTTAGGATGAGGGGTGAGAAACAAAGTTTCTTAACGGCATGATTTATCAACCCTCTCCCTCGGTAACTGCTCCATGCGTTACTCTACCTCCTGCATCCATGCAGTCGTCACCCTCTCCCACTCATGGGAGAGGGGATCCTGCTTTGAACTTCATCTCAGTTTGATCAACCAGTTGGACTGAACTCAAACGACATATATGGGACAGCAATGATCACCAACCTGTATTCCCTGATTGTAGTAAAAAAGCAGAATGTCCCACTGCTGTCCCATAACTGCTTATTGAGTTACCTGTAGCACCATGAAAGAAATTATTTATCCAGACTGTTATTACACGCTGGACATGAATGTCAGTCACCGCAAACCAAACAGAACATCCCCTCTCCCACCGGGAGGGACGTCTGCAGGGATGTAGGCGATAGAGCAACGCATGGAGCATTTGCCGAGAGGGCCAGGGAGAGGGAGTATAAATACAGGCAGTTAGCTTTATTCTATCCCCTCTCCCCAACCCTCTCCCGGCGGGAGAGGGAGTATGTGGGACAGCAGTGAGAATGTCCCCATTTCGCCCATTTTGCTGTAACCATTTTTTACATTCAGCCGGGCGCCGCTAACTGATAGTGGTTGATTAATCAAGATGCTCATTGTTTAATCCAGCACGACGAATCCTGCACCTTTACAAGACAGAACGAGGAGAATGAACATGGGGTATAAAATCCAGGAAATCGAAGGTATCGGTCCGGCCTACGGCGAAAAACTGTCCGCTGCCGGCATCGACACCACTGCCAAGCTGCTCAAGCTGTGCTGTGATGCCAGGGGCAGGAAGACGACGGCCGAGAAGACCGGGCTTTCCGAATCCAAGCTGCTGGAGTGGGCCAACATGGCCGACCTGATGCGCATCTCTGGCGTCGGCCCGGAATTCTCCGAACTGCTGGAGGCCGCCGGCGTGGACACGGTCAAGGAGTTGCGTAATCGCAATGCCGAGAACCTGGCCGCCAAGATGAAGGAAGTCAATACCGCCAGGAAGCTGACCCGCACCGTCCCTTCAGCCAAGACGGTCACCAAGTGGGTCGAACAGGCCAAGTCGCTCAACCCGCTCATCAGCCACTAAACAGTGCAGCAACCAGCCGGCAGGTTGCCAGGCCAGGGGCCTGGACCTGCCGGTTTTTATGTTCCCCGGGAAATGTTACGAATTGTCATAATTTCAGCAATGTAGATGATTTCCAGGCGAACTTGCCTACAATGCAGTCACGGAGCGAGACCTGTTGTGTTTGCAGTGAATATGCTTCAGTATCGCCCCGGCCTTAACCTTAACTTCAAAAAACCAGAGTCAAACAGGAGAATGCAATGAACAATATCAGAACATCACGTCTGGTATTCATTCTGCTCGTAGCCGGTCTCGCATCCAGCGGGTGCAGCACCATGACCGGCAAGACTACGACCGATACGGCATCCACAGGAGCCCAGGATGCCGCGCTTGCCGATAAAGACAGTGAAATCTCTTCGCTGCAATCGACAATCAACCGGTTGAAACAGTCACTTGCAGCAGATGAAAGCCAGAAGACCGCAACCATGGCCGGCGCCGCCGGTACCGAACTGTTGCCGCCCAATGCCAAGTCTGGTGAATGTTACGCCCGCGTATTCATTCCACCGCAGTACAAGACCGAGCAGATCCGCGTGGTACGCCGCGAGGCCTCTTCCCGGATCGAGACCACCCCGCCGCGCTACGAGTGGGCCGATGAACAGGTCCTGAGCAGGGGCGCCTCCGAGCGTCTCGAGGTGGTTCCGGCAACCTATGAATGGGTCGAGGAACAGGTCCTGGTACGTCCGGCATCCAGCCGTCTGGAAACCATACCGGCAAGCTATGACAACGTCTCGGAAAAGATACTCGACAAGCCGGCGCACACCGTCTGGAAGAAGGGTAGCGGCCCGATCACCAAGGTAGATCAGGCCACCGGCGAGATCATGTGTCTGGTTGAAGTACCTGCGACCTACAAAACGGTCACCAAGCGGGTACAGGTCAAGCCGGCCGCCACGCGCGAGATCGCGATCCCGGCCGAGTACAAAACGGTCAAAAGGCGCGTCATGAAGACTCCGCCGACCACGCGCAAGGTTGAGATCCCGGCCGAGTACAAGACCATGCGGGTCCGCAAGCTGGCTGAGCCGGCCAAGTCCAAGACCATCCCGATTCCCGAGGTTGCCGACACGATCACCAAGCGCATCATGGTTACCGACGGTCGTGTCGAATGGCGTCCGATCCTCTGCAAGACCAACACCACGCCTGGTGTCGTTGCCCGCATCCAGACGGCTCTCGACAAGGCCGGGCACAACCCGGGCCCGATCGATGGTGTGATAGGTCACGAGACCATGTCAGCGGTCAGGTCCTACCAGAAGTCCAAGGGTCTGCCGACCGGTGGTATCACCATCAGCACGCTGAAATCCCTGGGTGTGATGTACCAGTAAGAACCCGGTAAAAGCAGTACCCCGAAAGGGCCACGGTGATTCAGTCGCCGTGGCCCTTTTCTTTTGCCTCCGGTGCTGGCGATTGGGTGCCGGCCTCGGCAATGGCCCGCTTGCGGGCCCGGTATTCCCGGCGATGGAAAGAGAAGTAGCGGGCAACCGACTGCCAGGCCATGCCGATGATGGCCCCGCCCAGCAGCGACAGGATGATGTAGTGGGCCGGCCAGATATAGACAAAGGCCAGTTCGGCATGGCCCGCCTTCAGAATATCGAACGCTTGTTGAAAGTTCTCCAGCAGGCTGTCACTGGCCTCCGGCAAGCGAAAGCGTCCCCGGGTCGGCGGCTTGTCCAGCCAGAACCAGGCAACCCACCCGACGATAAAAACAACAAATGCACTGCGTAACATCACTGTTGTCCCTTGAGACTTATCACTACGTGTAAAGGACCCTTGTAGCAAAAGGGAATAAAGGTGTCAGGAACTTTTTCTAATCAAGGCAACACATGAAGAAAAGGTTCCTGACACCTTTCTTTATTCCAGGCGTGCTGTGGTGATATCCGTGAACAAGGGATGGCGATTACGGGTAACCGTGGTGATGCAATAGACCTGATGCTGCAGGGAATGACGCCCCCTGCGAATGAATTCGGCCCTACAACGGTAATCTACCCACTCGATTTGGGGAAGAGCCATTATTTATTTTCCTTTGCGAGCTTTGCGTCTTTGCGGTGAATCAGGGTATGAACAATATACAACTGCCTGAATTATATCCCCTCATCCTGACCTTCTCCCTCAATATACAAAAAACCGCCGCAAAAAAAGGCCGGGCACAGGCCCGGCCATATTACTGATTCAGGTTACGAACTTCAGATTACTGACCGAGCATGGAGCCGGCATCCTTGGCGGCATCAGCGGCTTCACCGGCAGCGGACTCAGCGGCAGCCTCGGTAGCAGCCTCGGTAGCCGCCTCTTCAGTGGCCTCACCGGCCATACCCTTGACGGTTTCAACCGCCTCCTCAACCATTTCACCGGCCTTTTCCTTCATGCCGGATGCGGCCTCCATGGTGGAATCCGCGGCTTCACCGGCGGCTTCAGTGGTCGCTTCCACTGCATCACCCGTGGCCTCGCCAACAGCGGATGCGGATTCCTGGACCATCTCCTTGGTGCTCTCCACGGCTTGCTTGCTGCTCTCCATCGCCTTGTCGAGCATCGATGGGGTCTCGCCGGTATCCTGCACGGCGGTTGATTCGTCCTTGTCGCCACAGCCGGCGAGCAGCAGTGACAGGGCGGCGGTTGTAATAATCAATTTATTCATTGAAACACTCCAGTTACTTACTCATATTAAAAAACAAATCTGCCAAAGAAACTTCCAGGACAGATAACCTCAGGTCACGCGACCTCGGAGGCGCAGAACTTGCAACGCTTGGCCGCGATAGGGATATCCGACAGGCACTGCGGGCAGGCCTTGGTGTCAGGTGCCTTGGCGGGTTCTTCGGTCTTCATCTTGTTCATGACCTTGACGACCATAAAGATCGCAAAGGCGACAATCAGGAAATCCAGCACCGTATTGATGAACACACCGTAATTGATGGTTGCCGCCCCGGCCTCCTGGGCTGCGGCCAGGGTTTCATAGGCGCCATCACCAAGATTGATGAACAGGTTGCTGAAATCGACACCGCCCATTAGCTTGCCGATCGGTGGCATCAGCACATCCTTGACGAACGAACTGACGATCTTGCCGAAGGCGACACCGATCACGATACCGACCGCCATGTCCACCACATTGCCACGCATGGCAAATTTCTTGAATTCATCAAGCATTTGCGGGTTCTCCCCCTGGTTAAAAGACCGCCCTATTAAATCGGAACGGCCCGGCAGAGTAAACCCGTCATTATGTTTTTTTATAATTTACTAACATATTGTATTTTATATATTTTATACTATTTTGGGGTGGCGCCCAGGATCCTGCCGGGGACGAACGGCCTATCGAAGGGTCAAATGGATACAATAAGGTACCCCTGCACCACCACGAGATACCTTGATGGATATTGCACAGACCCTTGCCCTCACCATGGGCGTTGCCTGGGCCAGCGGCATCAACCTGTACGCCGCCATCTTCATGCTGGGCTTCATGGGCACCACCGGCAAC
>CAMYJZ010000027.1 GCA_947258845.1 uncultured Ectothiorhodospiraceae bacterium
CAAGCAGCGCAAGGATTACGAGGAATTCCTGGAGACGGACTTCTCGTTCGAGATCCCCGAGCTTGCCCGGTTTCGTGTCAATGCCTTCAACCACAACCGCGGTGCCGGTGCGGTTTTCCGTACCATTCCCTCGGACATCCTCACCCTTGACGACCTGGGTACGCCCGCGTCCTTCAAAAAGATCGCCGACAACCCGCGCGGCCTGGTGCTGGTGACCGGGCCGACCGGTTCCGGCAAGTCGACCACGCTGGCGGCGATGATCGACTACCTGAATGACAAGAACTACGCCCATATCCTGACCATCGAGGATCCGATCGAGTTTGTGCACGAAAGCAAGAAGTGCCTGGTAAACCAGCGCGAGGTGCATCGCGACACGCTCGGCTTCAACGAGGCGCTGCGTTCCGCCCTGCGCGAGGACCCGGATATCATCCTGGTCGGCGAAATGCGCGACCTGGAGACCATCCGCCTGGCGCTGACCGCGGCCGAGACCGGGCACCTGGTGTTTGGTACCCTGCACACCACCTCGGCGGCCAAGACCATTGACCGTGTCATCGACGTGTTCCCGGCGGCGGAAAAGACCATGGTGCGTTCCATGTTGTCGGAATCGTTGCGCGCGGTGATCGCCCAGACCCTGATGAAGAAGATCGGTGGCGGACGTATTGCGGGCTGGGAGATCATGATCGGTACGCCGGCGATTCGTAACCTGATTCGCGAGGACAAGGTGGCACAGATGTACTCGGCCATCCAGACCGGCCAGGCCGCCGGCATGATCACGCTGGATCAGTACCTGCAGGACCTGCTGGCGCGTGGCCTGATCAGCAAGCAGGACGCCCGTTCCAAGGCGGTCAACAAGGAAACGTTCTAGTAATTTCTGAGAGGGGTAACGGCTATGGATGTATCCTCATTATTGAAACTGGCGACTGAAAAGAAGGCCTCCGACCTGTTCATTACCGCGGGCCTGCCGCCCAGCATGAAGGTGGACGGACGTATCGGCCCCATCACCCAGAACCCGCTTACTCCCGAGGAGATCGAGGAGATGGTGTTCGAGATGATGTCGCCCACCCAGCGCGAGGAGTTCAAGGCGACCCACGAGTGCAACTTTGCGGTCAACGAAGAAGGTGTGGGTCGTTTCCGTGCCAGTGCCTTTTATCAAATGAACCATGTCGGTATCGTGTTGCGACGCATTGTGTCCTATATCCCCACCATCGAGGAACTGCAGCTGCCGCCGATCCTCAAGAACCTGTCGATGACCAAGCGTGGCCTGATCATTTTTATCGGCGCGACCGGCACCGGCAAGTCCACCTCGCTGGCCTCCATGATCGGCTATCGCATACCGAGTCCTACGAGGTGGCGCTGAAGAATACCCTGCGACAGGCGCCGGACGTCATCCTGATCGGCGAGATCCGTGATCGCGAGACCATGAACCATGCCATTGCCTTTGCCGAGACCGGCCATCTGTGCCTGGCAACCCTGCACGCCAATAACGCCAACCAGGCAATGGACCGCATTATCAACTTCTTCCCGGAGGATCGCAGGCCACAGCTGTTTATGGACCTGTCCATGAACCTGAAGGCCTTCCTGGCGCAGCAGCTGATCCCGCGCGCCGACGGCAAGGGCCGCCGGGTGTGCGTGGAGATCCTGCTGGGCACACCATTGGTGCGTGACCTCATCCTCAAGGGCGAGATACACAAGCTCAAGGAATTGATGAAGCAGTCACGTCAGCAGGGCATGATCACCTTCGACCAGGCGCTGTTCGAGTTGTACAAGGCCGGCGAGATCACCTATGACGATGCCCTGCACTATGCCGACTCGGCCAACGAGGTGCGCCTCATGGTCAAGCTGGACAAGGGGGATATCGACCAGTATGCCGCCGCGATGGACGGCATCTCGCTGCTCGAGGAGGACTAGTTCTTACCAGTCGATCAGCGTGGCATCGAACACCGGGCCGTCCACGCACACGCGTTTCATGGCGGGACCGTCGGCTGTTTGCAGCCTGACGGTACAGCCGGCACAACCGCCCACTGCGCAGGCCATGTATTCCTCCAGCGAGACCTGACAGGGCAGGCCGTATTCCCCGGCCATCCGTGCCACCGCCGCCAGCATCGGGTGAGGCCCGCAGGCGTAGACACCGACCTCATCGCGTTTCTCGGCGCCCAGTGAGTCCAGCCAGCGGTGCGCCAGATCGGTGATATAACCCTCGAAGCATCCGGGATAGCCCTGCAGGCTGGCCAGCCGGCTGGGTATGCCCCAGTCATCCAGCAGTGGCATGGCCGCAATAATCCCCTCCGGGATCCCGGGGACCAGGAACCTTGACGGGTGTGCGGGAAACGGGAACGGGACCTCCGAGCCCATCAGCACCAGTGGCTGCCAGTGGGGGTCGGCGCGCAGCCGGTCGGCGAGAAACACCATCGGCGGGATACCCACGCCGCCGCCAAGCAACAGGGTGCGGGGCCGGGCCCGGTCGGTACGGAAAGGGGTGCCGATCGGGCCGATCAGGTTGATGCTTTCCCCCACTTCACGGCTGCCCAGTGCGTGGGTGCCGAGCCCGACATCCTTGTAGAGAAATTCGACCCAGCCCCGGTCGGCATCGGCACGCATGATGGACAGGGGCCGGCGCATCGGCAGCGCAGCCGTGCACTGGATGTGCGCAAAGCTGCCGGGCAGGGCATGAGCCGCGCACCGGGGTGCCGCGACCCGCAGTACATACTGGTTCGCCGGGTGGCGCTCATGTGAAATGATCAGCGCATCCTCGACGAACAGCGTATCACGATGTGGTTTGGGTGCAGGCGTTGACATGGATGGATTCAGGGTGCGGGCAGCAGTGGCTGGTTAAAGTGCATGGACCTGTCGTCCCGCCAGCAGGGTGTGGGTGACGCGGCCTTTCAGTTCCCAGCCCATGAACGGTGTGTTGTGACCGTGGCTTTTGATGGTCGATGGGTCGAGTTGCCAGGTCAGTTCCGGGTCAAAGATGCAAATATCCGCTGTATTGCCGACCGTCAGGGTTCCGCAGGGCAGCCCCAGAATCTGCGCGGGACCTGCCGTCAGGCGCTGAATCAGTTCATCCAGCCCCATGACCTGTTCATCGACCAGCCGCAGCCCCAGTGGCAGCAGGGTGTCGAGGCCCGAGATGCCGGGTTCGGTTGAGGGGAACGGCCTGAGTTTCGCATCCGGATCATGGGGCTGATGGTCCGAACAGATGGCCGAGAAGATCCCGCGCTGCACGGCATCGCGCAGTCGCTGGCGGTCTTCGGTGGTGCGCAGCGGCGGGATGACATGGCAGTTGCTGTCAAAACCGCGGATATCGATCTCGGTCAGGTACAGGTAGGGGATGGCTACATCCGCTGTGACCGGCAGGCCGTCGAACTGGGCGCGCGCCACCATTTGCGCGGCCCGTGCCGAGCTCACGCGGCAGAAGTGCGCCCGTACGCCGGTTTGTTCGACCAGAGCCAGGTCGCGGGCGATGGCGGCGGTTTCCGCAGCCTCGGGTATCCCCGTCAGGCCCATGCGCGTGGCAACCTTGCCCTCGTGGGCGCAGCCATCGGCCGACAGCCAATGATCATTGGCATAAAGGAATACGGTCAGGTCGAAGGTGGCGGCGTATTCCAGCGCACGCCGCTGCACCAGGGTGTTGGCCAGCGGGCGCAGGGCATTGCTGACGCCGACGCAGCCTGCCTTCTTGAGGGCCGCCATTTCACTCAGGTACTCGCCGTCCAGCCCCCGGGTCAGCGCACCCAGCGTCACAATGCGGGTCTTGCCGGCGGCCTCGGCTCGCAGCCGGATGAGTTCGATGTCCGCCGGCGTCTCTACCACCGGCCGGGTATCCGGTGGGCAGCACAGGGTGGTGATGCCGCCGCAGGCCGCGGCCTGCGACTCCGAGGCAATGGTCGCCTTGTGTTCCTGGCCGGGTTCGCGGGTGCGGGCACACAGGTCAACCAGCCCGGGGCAGACGATGCGGCCACTGGCATCGATGTCGTGCTCGGCCTCAAAGCCGCCCGGCGGCGCCCCGACAGCCGCAATCTTGCCGTCGGCAATAAAGACGTCGAGTAGGGCATCCACCTTGTTTGCCGGGTCGACGACGCGACCGCCGCTGATGCGGATGCGGTCCGGCTGCTGTGTGCTGCTCTCCGTCATGCTTCTATGCCTTGCTTTTCTTGTGGTGGTGCATGGCCATGGACATGACCGCCATGCGCACGGCAATGCCGTGGGTAACCTGTTCCAGAATGACCGAGCGTGACCCGTCGGCGACCTCGGAGTCCATTTCCACGCCCCGGTTTATGGGGCCCGGGTGCATGATGGTGACATCGGGCCTGGCGACGGCGAGTTTCTCCTCGGTCACCCCGAACAACTCGTAGTATTCGTGTTCGCTGGGCAGCAACGCACCCTGCATGCGTTCGCGCTGCAGGCGCAGCATGATTATCACATCCGCACCCTCGATACCGGCTTCCAGATCATGATAGACATGTACACCCAGCGACTCGGCATGGGCTGGCACCAGTGTCCTGGGTGCGACTATCCGGATGTCCCCTGTATTGAGCAGGTTCAGGGCATGAATCTGCGAGCGCGCCACGCGCGAATGCAGGATATCCCCGACGATGGCCACACGCAGCCGGCCGAAGTCCGGACCCTTGGTGCGGCGGATGGTGAATACGTCCAGCAGTGCCTGGGTGGGGTGTGAGTGTCGGCCGTCACCCGCATTGATGACGCTGACGTGGGGCGCGACGTGGCTGGCGATGAAGTGGGCTGCTCCGCTGTCGTTGTGGCGGACCACGAACATGTCGACATGCATGGCCTCCAGGTTGCGCAGCGTGTCCAGCAGGGTCTCGCCCTTGACGGTGCTGGACTGGGTGATATTGATATTCAGGACGTCGGCAGAGAGACGCTTGGCGGCCAATTCGAACGTGGTCCGGGTGCGCGTGCTGGCCTCGAAGAACAGGTTGACGATGGTCTTGCCACGCAACAAGGGGACCTTCTTGACGGTCTGCTCGGTAACTCCGGTAAAGGACTCGGCGGTATCGAGGATCTCCGTAAGCAGTTGCCTGTTCAGTCCCTCGATGCAGAGGAAATGCTTCATTCGTCCGTGCGCGTCGAGTTGCAGGCTGGCGGTGCTCATGATCCCTGCTTTATCTCCAGTGCCAGGGGTTCGGGTCCCAGCAGCTTGATATGTTGTGCGGCGCTCAGTCGGGTATGAACACCGACCACATTCGCCTGTATCGGCAGTTCCCGGCCGTCGCGTTCCACCAGTACGGCAAGCAGAATGGATGCGGGACGGCCGTAATCGAACAGTTCATTCATGGCAGCGCGGATGGTGCGGCCGGTATGCAGGACATCGTCAACCAGGATGATGTGGCGGTCGTCGATACTGAACGGCAGCTGCGATGGCCGTACCACCGGGTTCATGCCGATGCGGGTAAAGTCATCGCGGTAGAACGAGATATCCAGGCTGCCAAGCGGGTCGCCCAGTCCGAGTTTCCGGTGCAGTTGCTCCGCAATCCACACTCCGCCGGTGTGGATACCGACCATGGCCGGGTTGTCGCGGCCGGCCTGGTTAAGCAGCTCGGCCAGTTCGCTTGCCATGCCGTCGAGTATGCCGGATATATCGTCGATGTTGTTCATGTACGCCCGTGTTGTGTTTCCAGCCAGTCCTGCAAAATAATCCGCGCCGCAACCGCATCGATGCCCTTGCCTGCCAGCTCCTGCCGCCCGGGACCGCCCAGGTCGCCTGCCGCGCGTGAACTCAGTCTTTCATCCATGCTGTATACCGGCAGGTGAAAACGCCCCTCGAGTTGCCTTATAAAGCGTTCCACGGCCTGCGTGATGTCCGCTGCGCTGCCGTCTGTGTGCAGCGGCAGACCGACGATCAGGGCATCGGGCTGCCACGCCTGTACAAGCTCGGCGAGCGTTTTCCAGTCGGGTTTGCCGTCAACCGCCGTTACCGTCCTGAGCGCCGTGGCGGTCCCGGTGATTTCCTGTCCAACGGCTACGCCGATTCGTTGCAGGCCGAAGTCGAATCCGAGCAGGGTCCGCAAGACTATCCGGCCGGTACCCTGACCGGCGGCTGGCAGGGAGATAAAACATTTTCAGGCATGCCCGGCCTCACCGGAAAGCAGCTTGATATCGACGCCGATGAGGCCGGCGGCGGCTTCCCAGCGGTGCTCATAGGGCGTGTCGAACACGATCAGGGAGTCAGCGGGGCCACTCAGCCAGGCGTTTGCAGCCAACTCCTGCTCCAGCTGTCCCGCACCCCAGCCGGCATAGCCGAGGGTGATGAATGTTTTTTCAGGTCCTTCACCGTGGGCAATGGCCTCGAGGATATCGCGTGACGAGGTGATGCCGGTGAGCTCCGTCACCTTGAGCGTGGCCTCCCAGTCACCCACCGGCTGATGCAGCACGAAGCCGCGGTCATTCTGTACCGGGCCACCCAGGCAGACTTGCTGTTGGGCAATATCACCGGCTGTCGCCTCGATACCCATGTGTTCCAGGATCTCGCCGAGGTGCAGGTCGGTGGGGCGGTTGATAACCAGGCCCAGGGCGCCTTCATCATTATGCTCGCAGATGTAGGTGGCGGTGTGGTGGAAATTGGGATCGGACAACGCGGGCATCGCGATGAGAAAGTGATTGCTGAGTGTATCAAGCGTACCCATGGGTATAGTATCGGGCACAGAGGCCGTTGCCATCAAGTCTTGTGCCGGTCTCGCCGGCAGCGATCCTCAATGGCTCTGCAGTCGATTGGTGGTGGAGAATTCCCAGGTACGGGTGATATGCAGCACATCCGCCTCATTGCGTATGTCAGCGGGGAAGGGTGGAAAGGGGGCGGCCAGGTTGACGATGCGGATGGCGGCCTCGTCGATGGCAGCATGGCCGGAGGGGCGCAACACGCTGATATTGCGCACCGTGCCGTCCGGGTTCAACGCCACGTCCAGCAGCAGCTTGCCTGACAGCCCCTCGCGGCGGGCGACATCCGGATAGTTCAGGTTGCCCACGCGTTCCACCTTGCGCACCCATTCGCTCATGTAGTTGGCGTATTTGAATTCGCGGGTGCGGGCCGACACGTAGATCTGCCGGGGACGCCGCGCATAGGCCTGCATGGATTCGCTGATCTGTTCGCTGAGGTTGACCATTTCCAGGCTGCGCTCGATCAGCTGGCTGGCCGACAGCTCCTCCGGGTCGGGTTCCGGGACCACTGTTTTGTCCTGGGTGATGCGGGTGTCGGAGTATTCAGCAGTCACCACCTGGGTGGGTGCTGGAACCGGCTGCTGTGGTCGTGCCTGGGCCGGTGCCATTTCCGGCAGGGCCTGTTGCGGACGCACCTTTTCCGCGATATTGCCGCCGCCTTCCTGGCTGGTTTGCGCCAGGTATTCGGCCTCCTCCGGGGGCGGCGTGCGCCGGTTGGCGACGGTGATGTCCAGCGTCGGCAGGGTGTTCTCCGGCGGTTTGTCGTCGTGGGTGCCGAAGGTGATGCCGAGGATGATCATGGCGTGCATGACGGCCGCGAAGAACAGCGTCAGGGCCAGCCGGTCGGTGGCGGTGACCGGGCCGGAGTCCAGCGCGGAAGGATTCAGGTGCTGCATTGTCGTTGCCGGTTTGAAATTCCTCCCGCAATTATACCGCCGACGGTTCCGAACAGCAGTGCAGCCGTCAGCAGTACCGGGAACAGGCGCCACAAGGCCGGGTGCGGTATGAACAGCAGCCAGGCGATGGTGAACTGGCCTGTCATATGGGCCAGCGCAGCCAGCAGGCTGAATCCGACCGGACCGAAGCCCCTGCCCGGAAGACGGCAGGCCAGCCAGAGTATGGCGATGCTGCAAACGGCCCCGCCCAGGCTGAGCAGGAATGTGGGTGTGAGGAAGGTGCCGAGTAACAGGCTGCCGCAAAGTACCCGCAACAGGCTCACCCAGGCGGCGCTGCGCCAGCCGAACTGGACCAGGACCACGATGGTGATGACGTTGGCCAGCCCCGGTTTTATGCCGGGCAGGGGCGAGGGAAAGGCGCTCTCCAGGATGTGGATGGTGATGGCCAGCGCGGCCAGCCAGGCGATGCGCTGGTCTTCAGCTGTCGTCTGTATCTGCATCGGGCATCATGGCGATGGTCTAAAAATTAATGGCGTCAAAGCGTGGCCGGCTGCCCAGCAGCTGGATACTGATGCGATTGGGCAGGCAGGCCGCGAGTTGACCTGCCTCCCGGAGCCAGCCGCTATGGACGCAGACCTTGCCCGGGCAGGGCGAGTCGAGAAACCGCGCCTGTCCCGCCCTGATCTCGATGATGCTTTCGCCGATGGGCCCGGCAAGCTGTACATGGCGATCCGGCGTCAGGGGTGTGACGGTCGCGTCCATGTCGGCAACCTGCATGCGCAGCATGGTGGCCGGCTCCTGGTCGGTCCAGATGTGCAGATACAACAGCGGCAGGGCGCAGAGCACAATCGCCATCAGCACCCGGTCGGCGCGCGTCATCATAAGGCTTCACTCATGACGATGGCTTCCGGTTCGGACTCGAATTTCAGGCGGGCCTGCATGGCCGGATTCAGGTGAATTCTGCCTTCGCGATCAACCAGCATGACGTATTTCACCCCCATCTGCCGGGCAATTGCCGGCCAGGCATCCGGGCCGGCGACGAACAGCGCCGTTGCCGCGGCATCGGCGGTGGCGGCGACCGGATGAATTACGGTGGCCGAGACGGTCGCACCGGCCGGGTAGCCGCTGCGCGGGTCGATAATATGATGATAGCGCCGGCCCTCGTGTTCATAGAAGCGCTCGTAGTCGCCTGAAGTGAACACACTCTCGTCACCGGCCGGTTCGATGGAGGCCAGCACCCCCGGTTTGCGCGGGTCGCGTATGCCGATTCGCCAGGGGCGGTTACCATGGCGGCCGATGGCACGCAGATCGCCGCCGGCGTTGATGATGGCATGCAGGATACCCAGCTCTTTAAGCTGTTCGATGCCGCGGTCGATGGCATAACCCTTGGCAAAGGCCCCGAGGTCGTAGCGTACAGCCGGATTGCGGCTGTGGATCTGGCCGTCGTCCACCCGGACATCGGTGCTGGCGGGCACCTGTTCTACCAGTTGCCTGATCCGGTCTGCTGCCGGTGGCGGCCCCTGCGGTGGTTCATCGTTGTGGAAACCCCAGAGTGCGACCAGTCTGCCGATCACCGGGTTGAACAGGCCGTTGCTCAGTGTCGATAGCCGGTTGGCCTCCTGGATGAGGGCCGCCATGGCAGGGTCGACGCTTGCCTGACCGTGTTCGGCCAGCCCCGCGTTCGCCTGTTGCAGGGCCCCCGGCTGCCAGGCGTGCCAGTCGCTGTGCATTTGCCTGAATGTCTGCTCCAGCGCGCGGCTGGCCTGTTCGGCGCGAGGCGTATCGACACCATGGAAGGTGAGGTCGATCAGCGTCCCGAAGGCAAAGAACTGGTCACGGTAGACGGGATCGCCGGCACGATTGCAGGCCGCCAGCAGGCAGACCAGACCCAGGGTCAGTGTGCGGAGCAGCGGATGCAGCTGGGGCAGGGCAGGTTGCGGCATGGGGTTAGCCGATATGCAGCTGGATGGTATCCATCAGCTGGCCGGCGATATCCGCCTGGTAGAGCTTGTCGAGTTCGCGGATGCAGGTCGGGCTGGTGACATTGATCTCGGTCAGGTAAGTGCCGATCACGTCCAGCCCGGCGAATAGCAGACCCTGTTCGCGCAAGGCCGGGGCGACCTGCGCGCAGATCCAACGGTCCCTGTCGCTCAGGTCCACACCCTCGCCGGTGGCGCCGGCCGCCAGGTTGCCACGTGTCTCGCCGGCTGCCGGGATGCGCGCCAGGGCATGCGGAAACGGTTCCCCGTCGATCATCAGGATGCGCTTGTCGCCCTGCTCGATTTCCGGGATATAGCGCTGTGCCATGGCCGTCCGGCGGCCGTTGTCGGTGATGGTTTCCAGGATCACGCTGGTATTGGGGTCGCCATCCCGGATCCGGAACACGGAAGCGCCGCCCATGCCGTTAAGCGGTTTCACTACGATGTCGCCGTGCTCCCCGAGGAATTCCCTGAGCCGGGCCCTGTTGCGGCTGACACGGGTTGGCGGACAACACTCCCTGAACCACGCGGTGTAGAGCTTTTCACTGGCATTGCGCAGTGCGGCCGGTCGGTTCACTACCAGTACACCCTCGGCCTCGGCGCGTTCCAGCAGGTAGGTGGTGTACAGGTATTCCATGTCCACCGGCGGGTCCTTGCGCATCAGTACCACGTCCAGCGTTGCCAGCGGGCGGACGGTGGCTGCGCCACGTTCGAACCAGCGCTCCGCGTCCATGTGCACCTCCAGGGGGCGCATTTCTGCCAGGCAGCGCTCGTCCTGCAGGAACAGGTCGGCCTGTTCCATGTAGTACAGCTCCCAGCCGCGTGCACGGGCGGCCAGCAGCATGGCCAGGGTGCTGTCTTTGTGGAAGTTAATGGACTCGATCGGGTCCATTACTACCCCTAGTTTGATCGTCATGTGACGCAGTTCCCGATATTGGTTCACGCCGGTGGCGCTACATAAAGTTTGCTCGCGGGTGGACGATAAATCCTTGTAGTTAAAGGCCAATAGTAACCAATTCGCCTGGCACGCGTAATCAAGGCCTGGCGGAGGCCACAAAGGGCGGGAAGGTGCGGTCGGTGAGTTCCTTTATTTAACATTAAAAACAAATGGATATGTGATGCGTAGCGGGGTACAGACGAGCGATTACGACACCGTTCCGGAGCCGGAAGAGGCGCCGGTTCCGAGCCCCCGTGCGAGCCGGGAATTCACCGTCATGGTCATCGATGACAGCAAGACCATCCGGCGCAGTGCTGAGACCCTGCTCAGGAAGGAGGGCTTCGAGGTGGTGACGGCCGTAGACGGTTTCGAGGCGCTGGGCAAGATCGCCGATTATCAGCCGGGCCTGATTTTCCTGGATGTCATGATGCCGCGCCTTGACGGGTACCAGACCTGCGCCCTGATTAAGCATCATCAGGTGTTTCGCCAAACCCCGGTGGTGATGTTGTCCAGCAAGGACGGGTTATTTGATCGTGCCCGCGGGCGGGTGGTGGGGGCGGATCACTTTATTACCAAGCCGTTTGCCCGGGAAGAACTGCTGGCTGTTATCGAACGATACGGCAATGGCGCTGATTGAGCAGGGCTTCACGATGGCAGGCCTGCCCGATACGGGATATTGAACTCCAACCTGTGACCAGAGAACCGCGATGACCCAGATAATGATCGTCGATGACTCCCCCACTGACACCTACCTGTTGCAGGCGATGCTGGAAAGAAACGGCTACCAGACACTGACAGCGGTAAACGGCAACGAGGGTGTCGAGGTGGCGCGGCTGATCAAGCCCGATCTGATCCTGATGGATGTGGTGATGCCGGAGATGAACGGATTTCAGGCCCTGCGGCTGCTGGTTTCCGATCCGGAGACAGCCTTGATACCGGTGATCCTGGTGACTCGCAAGGACCAGAAGGTGGACCGGGCCTGGGGAATGCGCCAGGGCGCGCGCAACTATGTCACCAAGCCTGTCAATGAGGGTGTGCTGCTGAGCACTATCAGCGAAGCACTTTGCCAGGAGCCCGCCACGCGATGCCAGCCGTAACGATTATCGATCCTGCCGCAATCCTCTGCGAGATAGACGACCGTTGCCGGCTGTCGGCGGACAGCCTCCCGCAGAAACTCGAGTCCAGCGACGCATTGTCCAGTGTCGGATTCCGGGTCGGCGACAGTCGCCTGGTCACGGAGCTCGGTGAGGTGGCAGAGATACTCACCTATCCCGAGATGACGGTTGTTCCGAACACCCGGTCCTGGATCTGCGGTATTGCGAATATTCGCGGCAAGTTGCTGCCGGTTGTCGACCTGGGCAGGTACCTGTCAGGGACCGGGACCGTGGTCACTTACCGGACCCGCGTGCTGGTGGTTGACTACCAGGGCATCTATTCCGGCCTGGTCGTGGACGAGGTCTTCGGCCTGAAACATTTTCCGGAAGAGACGCGTGTTGATGCGGCATATCCCGATGAAGCGCTCGGGGAATATGTCAGTCACAGCTACCGTAGCGGTGACCACCAGTGGGGTCTTATCAGTCTGTTTACACTGGTCGAGGCGCCGCAATTCTTGCAGACCGCGGTTTGACTGATAGCGCCGGCCATGCCGGTCGCGGCAAATGAGCTTATTCGAGTTGGAGACCAATCTGTCAGGAGACAGGCCATGAGAGCATTACTTGATACAGAGTCGCCGGGTTCCAGTTACTGGATGAAGTTTCTGGGCCTCACCATGTTATTCGCTGCCTGTGCGATGGCGGGTATCTTCGTCCATGTCAGCAGGCAGGCGGAGATTGACCAGCAAAATCTCGTTGCATTCGGTGAGCAGCAGGTGTTGTCACAGCGTCTGGAAGCAAGCGCCGGGTCTGCCATCCGCGGTGATCACGACGCCTTCGAACGGCTGGCCCGGTCAAGGGAGCACTTCCGCCGGCTGCTCGATGAGCGGCGCGACGAGTTTGAGCGCCAGCCGCTGCTGGGTGGCAGTGGCCTGTCCGAGGCCTATATGCGTCAGCGGGCCAGCTGGGATGTGTTTGACCAGAGTCTTGCACTGATCGTTGATGAACAGGCCCTGATACTCTCCGTGGCCGTCACGGCAGGGGTCGTCAATGAAGTCATGCCACAGATTCTGGAGCTCAACGAGGCTGTGGTGGCCAGCCTGCTGAAGGTCGGCGCCAGCGCCGACCAGGTCGGTCATGCCAGCCGCCAGTCCATGCTTGCCGAGAGGATGGTCATCACCATAGGCAGTGTACTGGACGGTGTTGATGCACAGGCGGCGGCCGCTGGCTTTGCGAAGGACACCCGGGAATTCGGCCGTCTACTTGTGGGCCTGATCAATGGCCGTAATGGTATCCAGCCAGTGAGTGGCAAGACGGCGAAGGCAAATTTGCGCAAGATCTCCAAGCTGTTCGACCGGGTAAAGGAGCAGACCGGCGTGGTTGTCGACAATCCCGCCAAACTGGCAGACATCCAGGGCGCGCTTGGCGCGCTTGCTGCACAGCATGAACAACTCGATGCGGCGACCATCTCCCTCAAGGAGGCCTATAGCGTTTCGGTGGACAGTCGTCTGCTGTCCATGGAACTGGTCTACCTGCTCGGCGCCATTGTGCTTGTGATCCTGCTCTGGATTGGTGTTGAAACCATGCGCACCCGACGCCGTAGCAGCGAGGTAGTGGAAAACGATAATGCCCGTACCCAGGAGGCCATCCAGCACCTGCTGGATGAAATGGGGGCCCTGGCGGAGGGTGACCTGACAGTGCGCGCCACGGTTACCGAGGAATATACCGGCGCGATCGCAGACTCGGTCAACGTGACGGTTGATTCGTTGCGCGGTCTGGTCAAGACCATAAACGACACGGCCACGAAGATGTCATCTTCCGTGCACGAGACCGAGAATATCGCGCACCAGTTGTCGGCGGCCAGCAGGCAGCAGTCCAGTGACATCACTACGGTCGGATCCTACGTCAACAAGATGGCGACCTCTCTTAACGAGATGTCCAGTGATGCCAGCGAGTCTTCCAAGGTCGCGATGCAGTCAGTAGAGATCGCCAAGAAAGGTGGCAATGTCGTGAAGCGCACCATGGATGGCATGGACACGATTCGTGAGCATATTCAGGAGACATCCAAACGGATTAAGCGGCTGGGTGAGAGTTCCCAGGAGATTGGCGATATCGTCGAGTTGATCAACGATATCGCGGAACAGACCAACATTCTTGCCCTCAACGCCTCGATACAGGCGGCCATGGCGGGTGAGGCGGGACGTGGTTTCGCCGTGGTCGCGGACGAGGTCCAGCGCCTGGCCGAACGTTCCGCGAATGCGACCAAGCAGATCGAGGCGCTGGTCAAGACCATCCAGGCCGACACCAACGAGGCGGTCATTTCCATGGAAAAGAGCACCGCCGGTGTAGTCAATGGTACGCAGCAGGCTGAAGATGCCGGCGGCGCGCTTGAAGAGATTGAGAATGTGTCCGAGCGGCTGGCCGACCTGATTCAGACCATCTCGGGCGCAGCCCGGCAGCAGGCCGGTGCCGCAGCGGACATATCGAAGACCATGCAGGGTATACAGGATATAACCACTCAGACTTCCACGGGTGCGGATCACACCTCGAGGTCCATCGGTGAACTCAGCCGGCTGGCACAGGATCTCGGCAAATCGGTTGCCGGCTTCAAACTGCCGGGCTCATAAGCAGTGATCCGTAATACCCGGGGAACACGATGAGCGAGGCCGTCGATTTCAGTGCGCTGGGCTGGGTCCGGCAGGCATTGAGTGAAACCCTGCAGCGTGCACGCGTGCATCTGGAGGACTATGCGGAAAACCCCGCGAGCAAGGATTGCCTGCAGGACTGCATGACCCTGCTGCACCAGGCCAGCGGTTCCCTGCAGATGGTTGAATTGACGGCAGCGGGCCAGCTGGCACTGGAAATGGAAGGTGTCATCGATGCCCTGATCCAGGCGCGGATTAATCCCGGAGAGGACGTCCTCGAGGTCCTGATGCAGGCCTTTCTGCAGTTGCCGGACTACCTGTCGCGGCTCGGCAATGGTCGCGGTGAGGTGCCGGAGGTGTTGCTGCCAACCATCAATGAGCTGCGTGCGCTGCGTGGTCTCGAATCCCTGCCCGGGCGTTTCATGCTCCATCCGGACCTGACGCTCCCGCTGCCCGCATCGGTTTACAAGCCGCACAGGGCGGCCGGTCAGCCCGCTGTACAGGAGCTGGCCCGTAACCAGCGGGTACGTTTTCAGTCCGGCCTGCTGGAATGGTACCGGGGCACGGACCCGCGCAAGGGGCTGCAGGAGTTGCGTGCAGCCCTGGCGAGCCTGCAGCAGGAAGCGGAAATGGAAGCAGCGGCCCGACTCTGGTGGTTCAGCGGCGGACTCATCGAGAGCCTGATGATGCCGGGGCCGCAGGCCTCAATCGAAATCAAGCAGCTCTGCGGAAAAATCGATCGCCAGATCAAGCGCTTGATAGAGGTGGGCGAACCTGCGTTTTCCGAGTCCATACCCGCAGATCTGTTGAACGAGTTGTTGTTCAATATTGCGCAGGCAGATTGCAGTGCAGACTGCCCGGTTCTAATCAGGCAGACCTATGGGCTGGCCGGCCAGTCGGCAGATGCCGCCGCTGCCGCGAATGAGGGTCTGGCCGGGCGCAACGGTGAACTGCTGGACACGGCTGCCGTCGCGGTCTTGGCGGCGCTAACGGAGATACAGGAGCAACTGGACGAATTCATCCGTACCGGAATGCATGAGCCGTCAGTCCTGGTGCCGATCGCGGACAGAATCCATGTGCTGGGCAACGGTGTCGACATGATCGGCCTGCCGGAGGCCGGTCGGGTACTGGCAGAGCAGGCGCAGATCCTGCGCGTCATCGGCGCGGGCGATGAGCCGGTCGCTGAGCCGGTGTTAATGGAGGTGGCGCAGGCCATGATTGCCGTTGAGACGGCAATCCATGGAATCCAGGGTAGTGACCCGGGAGCGGCACAGACTTCGGGCAGCGGGGGATACGCCTACCGCCAGGGGGTAGGTGCCGTCATGCACGCCGTGGTTGCGGACATGGTGCAGGTCAAGGAGTGCATCGACGACTACATTCGCACACCGCAACAGGTACACGGGCTCGACCGGCTTGTCGAGCCGCTTGGCCGGATCAAGGGTGGCTTGCAACTTGCCGGGCAGGAGCGGGCCGCCGCACTGGTGCAGCAGATCGATAACTATGTTTTCCAGGACCTGGTGCATGCCGTGCAGCTGCCAACGGATGAGCAGCTGGACAGCCTGGCCGATGCCATTTGCAGTATCGAGTATTTTGTTGAAGAACTGGACAGAAATCCGCTCTACGGCGGCATGGTGCTCGATGTCGCGGAACTGAGTATGGCCAGGCTGAACGGCGAGGCGGACATGTCCGCTGCCTCTCCGGCAGTCGCTGCCGAGGCACAGCCAATTCCGGAATCCCGGATCATTGACGAGGACGTGGATGAGGAGATCCTCGAAATCTTCATCGAGGAGGCAGAAGAGACGCTGCAGGCACTTGCTGAGCAGATACCGCAATGGTCAGCGAATCCCGGTGACGCGCACACCATGGAATCAATCCAGCGGGCGTTTCACTCGCTCAAGGGTAACGGACGCATGGTCGGGGCGTTGCTGCTGGGTGAATTTGCCTGGGCCTTTGAACAGCTGTTCAACAGGCTGATTGAGGGATCCGCTCAGTACAGCGAGGGTCTGGATAGCCTGCTGCTGGACGCACGCGAGGCACTGGTGCAGCTGCTTGCACAGGTCCAGGGGGGGGCTGCACCGCAACTGGATATCAGTGAACTGGCCGCCCGGGCGCAGACATTCTGCGCTGCGCAGACACCCGAGGTCGTACAGGATTCGCCGTCTGCAGTGCCGCCGGCTGAGGCGGTAGCTGCCGACGTGGCGGAACTGCCGGTGCTGGCCGCTGACGCCGACCCGGAGATCGTCGAGATCTTCCTGGAAGAGGCGGCCGAGGAACATGACTCGATCGCAGACAGGCTGCCCGCCTGGATAGCAAACCCGGACAACGGGGATGAACTGGAAGGTATACGCCGGTCTCTCCACACCCTGAAGGGCAGTGGCCGCGTAGCCGGTGCCCTGCGGGTCGGCGAGTTTGCCTGGGCCATCGAGAACCTGCTGAACCGTATCATCGACGGCTCCGTCGAGGCCGGTCCGGATCACCTGGCGCTGCTCCGGCAAGTACCCGATACCCTTTCCGGGCTGATTGCCGAGATCGCCGACGGCGGCGATCCGGCAGGCGATTACCACGCGCTGATGGCCTGCGCGGACAGCCTGTCCCGGGGCGAAGCTGTCCCGCCGGCAGCCGGGGATGCCGACACTGCCTGCGCAGAGTCGGCTGTTGCCGGTAGCGGCGCTGATGCCGGCGAATCCGGCGATGACGTGTCTGCATCCGTTGAAGTGGAGCAGGATGCGGGAGCTGAATTCATTGCAATATTCACGCGCGAGTGTCGCGATCACCTCGCTGCAATCGGTGGATTTATCGATGCCTGCGAACAGGCGCAGCAGCCCTGCACGGTATCGGAACCCCTGTACCGGGCCCTGCATACCCTGTCCGGCATCGCTGATTCAGTGGATGTGGAATTCATCCGCGACCTGGCTGGCGATCTGTATATCTATTTCGACGAACTGCGCGAGGCGCAGCGGCCGGTCAGCGACGCGACCCTCGACGTCCTGCGGGCCTGTGTCGAGGCCATGTCCGGATATGTCGATGATCTGCCGGACAGGTCGTTTGACAGTGACGGGCTGGAATCATTGCGGGCACGTATCGCCGGCCTGCAACAGGACAATCAGCCGGCCGGGCAGACAGGATCCGGGGAGCAGGTAGCGGCAGAGGTCGTGGCCGAGATTGCACCGGCAGCGGACCCCTATGCAGACCTGGATCTGGAGCTGCTGGAAATCTTTCTGGAAGAGTCCGGTGAGATCATCGACACCAGCGAGACGACGCTGCGCGCCTGGTCAAGAGAACCGGATGATACCCGGCTGATCGATGAATTCCAGCGCCAGCTGCACACGCTCAAGGGCGGGGCGCGCATGATGGACATTCACGCTATCGGTAATCTCAGTCACAGCCTCGAGTCACTGGTGACCCGGGTCGTTGACGGACATGTAGGCACGTCACAGCAGCTGTTCACACACCTGCAGGAGGCGCAAGACCGGCTGGCCGCCATGCTCGAGCAGGTCAAGGCACACAGGCTGCCGGACGATGGCGTGGAACTGCAGGAAATACTGGATAACTTCGGGAGCGAGGCCGGGGCAACAGAGCTGCAGGACGCGGTGCCGGAAACGCATGCTGATAACGCAGCCGCAGCCGCAGCCGAGCCGCAAGTGGATGTCGTGTGCGATGCGGAGGCCGCGGAACAGGCGGTGAAGCAGGCCCTGCAGGATAGCGTTGCAGTAGAGGGCGAGGTTATGCCGCGGCAGGTAGAGCGGCGCAAGTCCTCGCGCGTGCGTGGTGAACAGGTGCGCGTTCAGGCCAGTCTGCTCGATGATCTGGTCAACAATGCCGGTGAAATGAGCATCTACAGATCGCGACTGGAACAGCAGGTCGGCGCGTACCGGTTCAACCTGGCAGAGCTGGAACAGACTACCAACCGCCTGCGCGACAAGCTGCGCCAGCTGGAGATCGAAACGGAGACCCAGATCCTGTCCCGCTACGAGCAGGAGTCCGAAGATCGCAACCCGGACTTCGACCCGCTGGAGATGGACCGTTATTCAAACCTGCAGCAGTTATCGCGCTCGCTGCTGGAGAGTATCAGTGATCTGCACAGTATCCAGGACCTGCTGGCCGGCACGACGCGCACGGCCGAGACGCTGCTGCTGCAGCAGTCGCGCGTCAACACCAGTCTGCAGGAGGGTTTGTTGCGGACACGCATGATCCCGTTTGCCGGGCTCGCCCCCCGCCTGCGCCGCGTGGTGCGACAGTCTGCCCAGGAGCTGGGCAAACAGATCGAACTCAGGCTCGAGGGGGCGGAAAGCGAGATGGATCGCGCCCTGGTGGACAGGATCGTCGCACCGCTGGAGCATATGCTGCGCAATGCCGTGGACCACGGCATCGAGATGCCCGGGGAACGCAAAAAGGCAGGCAAGCCCGGGACGGGAACCATCAAGATCGCCCTGAAGCGGGAGGGACCGGAAATCGTTCTGCGTATTGCCGATGACGGCAAGGGGCTCAACCGCGATGCAATCCATGGTCGCGCAGTCGAGCAGGGTCTGATTGAAGATGGATCGGATCTATCGGATACCGAGATCATGCAGTTCGTTCTGCAGACGGGGTTCAGTACGGCCAGCGAGGTTACGCAGATTTCAGGTCGCGGCGTCGGTATGGATGTCGTCAACAGCGAGGTCAAGCAGCTCGGCGGATCATTGCAGATCGACTCCAGCCCGGGCGTGGGCAGTGTGTTCACCGTGCGCCTGCCCTACACCCTGGCGCTCAACCAGGCGCTGCTGGTCAAGGCGGGTGACGATACCTACTGTATTCCGCTCGGTGGTATCGAGGGCGTGACGCGTGTTGACACCAGTGAACTCGCTGCCTGTTACGAGGCGGCAGACGCAGCCTTCGAGTACGCCGGCAACCGCTACCAGTTGCAGCATCTGGCAACATTGCTGAGCAGGGGCGGCATGGACAAGGTATTACCGCAGGGGCGCGTGCCGGTACTGCTGGCGCGCATCGGCGGCAAGCGGATTGCCCTGCAGGTAGAGTCGCTGATAGGAAACCGCGAGATCGTTGTCAAGCCGCTGGGTACGCAGCTCAGCACGGTCAACGGGGTGTCGGGCGCTACCATACTGGGTGATGGCCGGGTCGTTCTGATACTGGACCTGGCGGCCGTGGTACGTGCCGGCCGCCGGCCGCGCGCTATTGCACAGGAGCCCGGGGGTGGCGGCAAGCTGGTGGTGATGGTGGTCGATGATTCGATCACGGTACGCAAGGTCACGACCCGGTTGCTGGAACGGCATGGTTTCAGTGTGGTGACGGCCCGGGACGGGCTCGATGCCATCAGCCAGCTGCAGGAATGCGTCCCTGACATGATGCTGCTTGATATCGAGATGCCGCGAATGGACGGTTTCGAACTGGCAACACACATGCGCAACGAGGACCGCTTCAGACACATTCCGATCACCATGGTTACTTCGAGGACAGGCGACAAGCATCGGCGGCGTGCTGCCCAGATCGGCGTCAATGAGTACCTGGGCAAGCCCTACCAGGAACATCAGCTGTTGAGCACGATCCAGCGGCTGATCGGCATGCCTGGGTCGGGCCGGGAGGTATTGAACGGATGAACGGCATAAAGGAACAGGTGAGGAGTCTATGGGTCCCGTTGCGGGATGCGAATATGCTGCTGCCGAATGCCGCGGTTGCCGAGGTTGGCTACTATCGGGTGCCCGACGAGAAATCGGATATGCCGGAATGGATGCTCGGCAGCATTAGCTGGCGTGGCCAGACCCTGCCGGTCATCTCGATCGAGTTGTTGTGTAACTACCCGGTGCCGGCCAACCTGGTTTACTCTCGCCTGCTGATTATAAATTCAGTTCGCCCGGAAAGCATTTTGCCGTTTTATGCCGTTGTGACCGCGGGCCTGCCGCGCCCGGTTCTGTTCGGCAACCAGCTCGTCGATGAGGTCGAGGCCTGTAACTTGCAGGCATTGCAATGCCGGGTGTTTATCGGTCGCGAGCAGGCGGTTATCCCGGATCTCGATCACATCCAGGGGCTGGTTGAACAATATTGGGAAAAGGTGGCCTGAAGCCGGCATCCTGCTGACTGCTTCAGCAACTGTTGCGGAAATCCCCCCACAAGGCCTGCATACCGGCCAGGGCCGCCATGGCGGCGGTTTCGGTGCGCAGTATGCGCGGCCCCAGTCTGACGCCGAGGAATCCGGAACGTGTTGCCAGTGCCGTTTCCTCTTTGCCGATCCCGCCTTCCGGTCCAACCAGCAACACAATCCTGCCCCGGGGTCGCTCCAGATCGGGCAGCGTGTATTCGCCGTCCGGGTGAAGCATGATATGCAGCCCCTTGTTCCGGCCTGAATCCAGCCAGTTGCGGTAATCGGCCGGTTCCAGCAGTTCCGGCAAGGTGCTCCGCCCGCTTTGCTCGCAGGCACTGACCAGAACTCCTTGCCAGTGGCGCATGCGCTTCTGCATGCGCGTGTCATCCAGCTTGTTGCGGCTGCGCTGCATCCACAATGGTTGTATCGCGGCAATGCCCAGCTCAACCGCCTTCTGCAGGGTGAAGTCCATGCGGTCACCGCGCGTAATCCCCTGTACCAGGGTGATCGCATGTGGCGGTTCGGCAATGCACGCGACCTTTCCGCCGATCTCCACAGTCACCCGGCCGTGGTTGATCTCGTGCAGGATGGCATCGTGTTCGGTGCCCTGTCCGTCAAATACCCTCAGGCAGGCGCCGGGGCGCAGTCGCAGGACGCGCCTGATGTGGTGCGCCGGTTGCTCGTCGAGCATCAGGATATCGCCTGCGGCGAACCGGTCCCGTAGAAGAATTCTCGGTATGTGCATGGGTGTCGTCAGTCGGAGGTCGCGGCCTGTATGCCCTGCCAGGCGACCTCGGCAAGCCGGCGGATTTCATCCGGCGTGATGACGTAGGGCGGCATGAAATAGATCACGTTGCCCAGCGGGCGCAACAGCACGCCGTTATCGAGTCCATGCCGGTAGACACTGAGACCGCGCCGTTCCTCCCAGGGGTAGGGCTCCCGGGTGCGCCTGTCCTTTACCATCTCGATGGCCAGTATCATGCCGGTCTGGCGAACCTCACTCACGTGCGGGTGTTCCTCAAAGCATTCGCTTGCCGTGCGCATGACAGCGGCCAGTTGCCGGTTTGCCTCGATCACCTTGTCGTCCCTGAAGATGTCCAGTGTCGCCAGCGCCGCGCGGCAGCCGAGCGGGTTGCCGGTGTAGCTGTGGGAATGCAGGAAGGCGGTCAGGTTGCGGTACTCGTCATAGAAACAGTCGTAGATGCTGTTGCTCGTGAGCACCACGGAGAGCGGCAGGTAGCCGCCGGTCAGGCCCTTGGAGAGGCACAGGAAGTCCGGTGAGATGCCGGCCTGTTCACAGGCAAACAGCGTCCCGGTGCGCCCGAAACCGACGGCGATCTCGTCGGCGATGAGGTGTACCCCGTGGCGGTCGCAGGCCTCGCGCAGCAGTTTCAGGTAGACGGGATCGTACATGCGCATACTGCCGGCACACTGCACCAGGGGTTCGATGATGACCGCGCAGATCTCGTCCGCGTGCCGTGTCAGCGTGGCTTCCATATCCTCGAAGCGGCGTACGCTGTAGTCGTGCCAGCTTTCCCCGGGTTCGCGCTGGTAGCAGTCGGGGGAGGGCACGCTGATGGTGTCCATCAGCAGCGGTTTGTAGGTCTGCTTGTAGAGTTCCACGTTGCCCACCGCCAGGGCGCCCAGGGTCTCGCCGTGGTAGCTGTTTTCCAGGGTGACAAAGCGGGTCTTCCCCGGCTTGCCCTGGTTCAGCCAGGCATGAAAACTCATCTTGAGCGCCACCTCCACGGCCGATGAACCGTTGTCGGCATAGAAGCAGCGTTCCAGCCCCGGCGGGGTGATTTCCACCAGGCGCTCGGAAAGTTCGATGACGGTCTCGTGAGTGAAGCCGGCCAGCAGCACGTGTTCCAGGGTTTCGGCCTGCTCCCTCAGGGCCGCATTGATGCGCGGGTTGCTGTGTCCAAACAGGTTTACCCACCAGGAGCTGATGGCGTCGAGGTAACGCTTGCCCTCGAAGTCCTCCAGCCACACCCCCCTGGCGCTGCGCACGGGAATGACGGGCAGCCACTCGTGGTCCTTCATCTGGGTGCACGGGTGCCACAGGACCGAGAGGTCGCGTTTGACAAGATCGGCGTTGGACATAGGGAAATTCTACCGGGGTTCTATTATTGCCTTAAAGACAAACCTGTTTACCGCAAAGGCGCAAAGGGCGCAAAGATCAATAATCACTCACCGCAAAGACGCAGAGCGCGCTGAGAAAAAAACAAAAATCGTGCTAAAAAACACCAAACCCGCCTTGTTGTTAAGCAAGAGGCGCGAATACGACGAGTTGGCTGAACCTGAAACTATGCTCAATAGATTAGCCAGCCGCAGGATCCGTGTTGTTACAATCGTATTTTCTCTGCGTGCTC
>CAMYJZ010000028.1 GCA_947258845.1 uncultured Ectothiorhodospiraceae bacterium
CAGGGCCATTTCGGGCGAGATATTGGTCTCACCATTCAACAGGCGGCTGAGCGTGGACGGAGAGACAGCCAGGTTGCCGGCAACCTCTCTCACGCTGAGCCCGAAAGGTGTTATATAGATTTCCCGGATAAATTCACCCGGATGCGGTGGGTTATGCATTCCCATCAGTGATAATCCTCGTAATTCACAATATAGGCGTTACCATCCCTGAACTCGAATGTGATTCGCCAGTTTCCGCTTACTGAAACAGACCAGAGTCCTTTTCGATCACCCTTGAGTGGATGGAGCTTAAATCCAGGGATGTCCATATCTTCGATACGGGCCGCTGTATCCAGGCCGGCCAGCTGGAATCTCAGTCTTTTCCTATGAGCCGACAGTATGCCCGCGGCATTCCCGGTCTCATAAAATCGGCGCAGTCCCTTGTGCCTGAAAGTCTTGATCACGTGTAAATTGTAGCATGTTGCGCACTACGCAACAACTTAACGAGGACAGGGATGATCATGACGGGCACGGCCTGTCGGCCTTTGCCCATCCTGCGGGGGATGTGGTGATTATTGGGGTGCGGGGCGCACCCGGGGTCTAGCGTTGTGCGGCGAGCTTGCTGGATTGCCTGGCGGTAGTTTGCTTGCCGGTGCCTTCAGACTTGAAGCTGACGCTGCAGCGCAGGCCGCCGGGGATGTTGTAGTCCGGGTTGGGGAGTTCCAGGCGCACGCCGAAGGTGCCACTGGAGGCGTCGACGACGCGGTCAACAATGGTGACCTCTGCCAGGTAGTTACCGTCCGTGTGGGTTTCCGGGATTATGCTGGCCTTCATCCCGGTCTGGATCTTCCCGAAGAAGGATGCCGGTACGATGACCTCGATATTCAGCGGGTCGAGCTGGGCCAGGCGCAGGATAGGCTCGTCCTGGGCGAATTCGCCGGGGGCCTTGAAACGGTCGACGACAACGCCGGTGATCGGGCTGCGTACCGTGCGCTGCTCGAGCAGGACCATGGCGCGTTCGTATTCCAGTTCCGCCAGGCGGTGATTCTCCCTGGCCTGCCTGATTTGCAGGGCGGCCACGTTGGCCTCGGTCTCGACCTCGTCCTTGTTGTGCAGTGGCACCACATCGTCGCGGTAGAGATCGTCGAAGCGGGAGAGTTTGCGTTTGGCGAAGGCGTAGCTGGTCTTGTAGGTGCGCAGTTCGGCATCCATCTCGACCCGTGCCCTGGCCAGCTCCACGGTGGCGCGCTCAACGTCGGATTCGAGCTCGACCAGGGTCTGGCCCTTTTCCACCAGATCGCTTTTCTCTACCGAAATGGTTTCGATCTTGCCGACCACGGAGCTGTTCACATCGACCACCATGTGGGGTTCGATGAGGCAGTCCATGTCGGGGATACCGTCGGCCATGGCCGGGGAGGCCAGAAATGCAGACAGGAGTCCCATGAGTGCGGTAATTAAAAGTCGCTTGTTCATTCTAATTTATCATCTGGCTGCAACGCACCGTTTCCATGAAGACAAACTTGTGTTCCAGGTCACAGACCTATAGTCGGCGGTATGAGCGTGATCTTTAAGGGTAAACCCGTATGGATGCACCAAGATGGGGAAAAGGCGGAGGGAATTGAATTTCAGAAATAAATATCTTTAACAAACAATTAGATACGATCTTTGGACGGGGACAGGTGTAAACCATGCACCGGTCACGGCAACCCGCAGGAGCGCCGGGCGGGCACGATCCACCATGGTTGGTGTAGGAGCGCCTCGCAGGCGCGATCCTGATTGCAAGAAAACATCGCGCCTGCGAGGCGCTCCTACAGGGTGGATGATTATGTTATGGGGAGTGCGCGCGGCGCACCCTTCTAAGGTCTATTCAGGCTGGCCGGTGAAGGCGAGCATGCGGCCGAGCTGTTCATCCATGCGTTCCAGTTCGCGGCGCTGGACACGTGCCGCGCGTTCGGAGCGCGACTGGCACAGGGCGATCAGCAGCCGGATGCGCCAGCGTGACAGCGGCTTCGCGCCGCGGGCGCCGACCACGACCAGGGCGCGCAGGTAGTTCGGAAAAAAGCGGGCAATGATCTCGTCCTCCAGCGACAGGATGGATTCGTAGCTGCCGGGTGCACCCTGGCGAGCGCTGCGCCCGAACAGCTGGCGGTCGATGCGACGGGCCTCGTTGCGTTCCACGGCAATGACATGCAGGCCGCCGGTCTCGGCAACACCCTCGCCCAGCGGGATGTCGGTGCCGCGCCCCGCCATGTTGGTGGCCACGGTGATGCAGCCTGCCTGTCCGGCGCACTCCACCAGGAAGGCTTCGCCCCGGTCCTGGCGGGCATTCAGTACCAGGTGAGGGAGGTCGGCCGCGTTGAGCTGTTCACTGACGTGTTCGCTGTCGTCCACCGAGCGCGAGCCGACCAGGACCGGACGTCCCTGTTCTTTCAGTTCGTGTACCCGCTCGACCACGGCGTTCCACTTGGCCTCGGCCGTGGCATAGATGCGGTCGGGGTTTGCGCTGAGCCGTGAGCGCACCCGTGGCGGGATCCTGATTACCTTCAGTCCGTAGACGGCGCTCAACTCGCCGGCGGCCTCGCTGGCCGTTCCCGTCATGCCGGCGAGATGCAGGTAACGCTTGAAGAAGCGCTGGTAGGTGATGCGCGCCAGGGCCTCATTGGGCGAACTGACCTCGCAGCCCTCCTTGACCTCGATCATCTGGTGCAGGCCGCGTTCCCATTTGCGGTCTGCCATGATGCGGCCGGTGAAGTCATCGATGATCTGTACGCTGTTGTCCCTGACCAGGTATTCCCGGTCACGCCGAAACAGGTGCAGGGCGGCCAGGGCCTGGGTTGCGAGTTCCTCGCGTCGCGTCCTGAGGGTCCACTGTCCGCGCAGTTGCCGGGCGAGGTCCTCGAGTCGCTCCTTGCCCTGGGGGGTCAGCTGGATAAGGCGCTCGCGCCGGTGGATGACGAAGTCGCGGTTCTCTTCCAGGTGTTCGGCCAGTTCCATGGCCTGGATGTAGGCCCCGGAAAGTTCGTCGCTGGTATTGCCCTGGCCGGAGATGATCAATGGCGTGCCGGCCTCGTCGATCAGGGCGCTGTCGGCCTCGTCGACGATGACGAAGCACAGGCCGCGCATCAGCAGCTGGTCGAGGCGTGCCTTGTCCTGGTAGAGCTGCTCCATCTGCAGGGTCAGGCGACCGGGTGCCTTGCGCAGTATGATGCGGTCACGCAGGTAGTCGAAGGCCAGCTGCTTGTTGGTGCAATAGGTGATGTCGGCAGCATAGGCCGCGCGGCGCTTGTCTTCCTCCATGCCCTCGACAATGGTGCCGACTTTCAGGTCGAGATAGTCGTAGACCGGTTTCATATTGGCGGCATCCCGACTGACCAGGTAGTCGTTGACCGTGACCACGTGCACGGGAATGCCAGCCAGGGCGGCGGTGCAGGCCGGCAGGGTAGCGGTAAGGGTCTTGCCCTCGCCGGTCTCCATCTCGGCGAGTGCGCCCTGCACCATCGCCCAGCCCCCCATGACCTGGACATCGTAGTGGCGCTTGCCGAGAACGCGGCCGGATACCTCGCGCACCAGGGCGAAGGCATCGACGGTATGTTTATCGATCAGGCCGTCCCGGTGCAGGCGCTGGCGTACATCGCTGATGTGGACCTTCAGTTCGCGCTCGGACAAGGCCGTCAGGTCGTTACCGGCCTTGTTGACGCGCCGGGCGAAGCGTCGCATGCGGCGTTTATGGCTGCCGCTGCGGGCCGCTATTATGCCCGCGAGCTGAGCGACGCTGCGTTCGAGCCAGTTGCTCTCGGGCACCCGACGCTCCGGATAACTGCCGAGCTGCATGCCGGGGCGTGGTACCGGTTCCCTGCTGAACGGCTTAAACACCGAATTCCCTCATGAACAGCTGGTGCAGGGAGCGGCCCCACTGGACGGCCAGAGGTTCACTGCCGTGATCGAAACGCACATGGACCCGCTGGCCGAAGCGGTCTATGTAGGCGGCATCTGCAAGTTTGAGTTCGAACTGGAACACGTTGTCGACGGCCTTGAGTCCGTCCTTGTCCATGGGGTCAACGGCAATACTGCCGCCACCGCGGGTACCAAGGGCGCTGCTCGGCAGGGTATTCGTGGCGGCGGGTACTTCGCGCTCGATCTCGGCGGCAATAATTTCCCCGATCTGCCCGGCCAGCCGGACTTCGACCTCCCTGGTATGCTGTCGCACCAGGGCAATATCGTTCTGGGGTACCACCACCCTGATGCCGGGCTGCGTGCCGTTCATGACATAGGCCACGATGCTGCCCTTCTTGCGGAACTGGCCGGGCAGGTCGCTGGCACCCGGCACGACCAGCCAGCCGTCTGCCTGGCTGCGGATTTCCAGTTCTTCCAGTTCTTCCTGTGCCTGTGCCAGCTCGGACTCGGCCGTCTCGACTTCCTCGCGCAGGCCCTCGGCCTTGACGTAGTCCTTGACCCGTTCGGCGTAGTAGCGTGCCTGCAGTTCGCGCCGGCGTGCCTTGAGCAGGTCCACCCGCGTGGACAGCATCGGATCCTCGCAGCTCATGACCACCTCGCCCTGTGTGACCCGGGTGCCCGGCTCGACCAGCATCCGGGTGATGAAGCAGTCGCTGCCGGTGCGCAGGCGTGACTGCTCTGGCAGCCAGACCACGCCCTCGGTGCGCGTCGATGAGGGTAGATTCATGAAAAACACCAGCCATGAGGCAAACGCCACCAGTGCAAAGCTGGTGGCGACGGCCCGTACCCGTTGCCGGCGCAGGCGCGGGTTGCGGAACAGGTAAATGGCATGTTTCGCCAGTGGCAGCACGATCTGCATCACGCCAGCCCAGATGGCCAGTGCTATACCCACGATAAAGAATTTGCCGGCCACGTAGAGCAGGATCACGAACATGATCGACATGCGGTAGGCGAATGCCGCGAGTCCGTAGAACACGAACCAGGTCGACTCGCCGCGCGCCGTCGCCGGGGATTCGATGCCCTCGACACCGAAGAGGTAGCGCTGGATAAGGTAGCCGATATGGCGGTTGGCGCGATTGCCCAGGTTGGGGGTCTCGATGGCATCCGCCAGCACGTAGTAGCCGTCAAAGCGCAGCAGCGGGTTGCCGTTGAACAGCAGGGTCGACAGGCTGCCGATCAGCATGATGTTGTAGGCCACGGCGCTGACGATGCCCGACTCCACGTTGATCCAGACAAACAGCGCCAGTGCCGCGAGCAGCAGTTCGACAATCATGCCGGCGGCGGCCACCGCCATGCGCTTGCGCTTGTCATCGAAGGCCGTCGCGGCCGAGGCGTCGACATAGGGTATGGGCATGAGCACCAGGAACATGATGCCCATTTCATGCACCTCGCCGCCCCAGACCCGGGTGGCGAAGGCGTGTCCCAGCTCGTGCAGGAGTTTCACCAGGGGATAGGTTAGCCACAACAGCACCAGGTTCTGGGGCGCCAGCACGCGGTCGACCAGGTTCCCGGTGATGGCATTCCAGTGCTGGCCCGCCAGCGCCAGTGCACTGATTACGATGACCAGCCAGACAGCGAAGGCGGTCCGGGTGAACAGCGGCCGGACCAGGTGCTGCCAGCGCCTGAGAAACTTATCGGGGTCGCACAGGGGAATGCGTAGCGATAGCGGGCTCATCAGGCGCTGTTTCCACTGCTTGAGCTCCTTGTCCTGGTGGCGCTGAAAGACCTCGAGGCTGTCCGGCGAGATATTGCCTTGCAGGGCGTCTGCGGCATGCAGCTGTCCCAGCAGCTGCATGGTCTGATCCTGGTTCGGGGCGTTATCACCGAGCTGCTCGATGGCCTGTTCCCAGATCTCGTTGACGCTGCGCTTGCCGTTCATCAGGCCGATCAGGAAATACACACCCGGATTGAAGCGGTAGTAGCTGCCGGTGGCATCGTCCTGCAGGATGTACCAGCGCTCGTCGCGGTAGTGGTGGCGGTGCACCTGGATATGATCGCGCAGCCGCGGTTTCAGGTCCGCGATCCGATACCAGAGCGGGCTGTAGAGTGACTCGGTCATGGTCTATTGCGAGCTATGTCCACCAGGTCCAGGCCCAGAGGCGCATCCAGTCGACCAGTTTGTGGGTCCAGATCCAGGCCAGCTTGCGCTCACCGATCTCGATCTTGGCGACACCCTCCATCCCGGGGCGCAGTTGCGCCGGTTCGGAGTGCAGTCGCGCCTCGACCCGGAAGTAGTTGCTGCCCTCGCTGGCCTCGGCGACCGGTGTGATCTTGGCGATTGATATCGGCAATGTATCGCCGGGTATACTCGAAAGTCGCAGTTTCCCGGTCTGGCCGACGTTGATTGTCCGGACGTCGTTTTCATTTACCTTGAGAATCAGTCGGTAGGCATCCAGTGGCGCAACCTCGAACAGGACGTCGCCGCGAGCGACCGGAGAGCCCAGTGACTGGCTGAGATCGCCGCTCACCACCACGCCGTCGAACGGCGACACGATGTGCAGGCGTTCAAGTTGTTCCTCGACCAGGCGCAGCTGGGCATTGCTTTGTTCGATCTGGGCGCTGAGTATCGAGGCCTTGGCGCGCTCGTGCGCGGCCATGGCGCTGCGTTGCTCGCGGATGTGCTGGTTCCTTTCGCTGGTCAGTTTCTCGTATTCCAGCTTGAGGTCCTTGTCGTCGAGTTCACCCATCAGCTGACCGGTTTGCACGATGTCACCGGCACGGATATCGGAGCTGTTGATGTAACCGTCAATGGGAGCAACCACGGCGCGTTGCACCTGGCCTTCCAGTGCGGCATCGGCGGTGACCCGATACTGGCCATCGACCAGCGCCATGAACACCACCAGGGCGATGCTGGCAGTCGTGGCAAGTTTCATGACGATGTGACGCGGGCCCAGCAGCTTGGCCAGCACTGAGCGCAGGGACTCGCCCGCCTTGCCGAGCAGCCAGCGATCATCGCGGCGCTTGAGTTCCAGGGCCGGGCCGACCATGGCGGCTATTTGTCTGAAAAGTTCGATGGTCTGGATATCGAAGGGCTGATCACCGTCGCGTTCCAGGGTGAGGGCGCCGATGATGGTGCCATCGTCGACCAGGGGAACGGTGCAGATCGCACCATTGCCCTGTTGCTGCACCAGTTCCTCGTGGGCACGGGTGATGGTGACGGAGTTGTCCTGGCTCACCGGGCAGGCAATGACCGTGTCCTGGTCAATGGCCTCTTCCATGGCGGCGGCAATGCCCCTGGCCAGGTTGGTCCGGGTGTCGATCCGGGCGCTGTGCGACATCGCCTGGATATAAATGCGTTCACCGTGCAGGAAGCCGATGGTGGCGCGCGTGCAGTCCATGCGCATCGCCAGTTCGGTTGCCAGGGCCGTGGCCGCGACCTGGAAGCGCTTGTGCTCGAGACTGAGTGCCGCCATTTCCAGTACCGTGATCAGGTTCTGCCTGTCCGTTGTGGTGTGCTGGTCGATCAGCATCTCCAGCCAGACCGTGCCCAGCTTCAGTAATTGCGTCACCGAGCGGCGGCTGGCCTCTGGCAGGGTATCGATCTCGAGGGCAACAATGCCGACCAACTGGTCCTTGATGACCAGCGGGTAGCCGATGGTGTCACGCTGGCGCCGCTGTGACTGACTCTTGTCAGGGGTGCTGGTGACGACGCCCCGTTTCTTCTCCATGGCCTTCCTGGCGATGGCCAGCAGGGTGGGGGAGGTGGTACTGCCCTCCGGCCAGCAGGCAACCGGTGAGAACGCGCCGTTTTCCGGTACGCCCAGCATCAGGACACCGCTGGTCACGCCCTGGATGAGCTTGCATTGCTGTTCCAGCCAGGATTGCGCTACCAATTCCACGATTCCAACTCCTTGTAATCCCTGTAAAAATTATGTTTCAGCCCGACGTCCTGCCGGTATTCTCCGGGACAGGTCGAACCAGTTTTCGACATCCTCCGGCAGCAACGGTCAGGACCCGTTTCACCCGATATCTCTTTGCATATCGGCAGAGGGAACTGATTCCAAAGTCTTTTCATGATGGGTGCAGGAGGATAATCAGATTGCGTTGATAGTCCTCTCATCCCCTGTTGGGTCCGTCGCTAACGCTCCTTGACCCAACCTACCGCGTAGGATGGGCAAAGGCCGCCAGGCCGTGCCCGTCATCCCCTGGTTGCGGTGGTAGTCCAGCCTGTAGGTCCCGCAGGCGCGATCGGTAATGAGCGATCGCACGCCGCTGCCTGCCAGCCGCACCGCGCCTCAAGGTTTGGCTGGCACAAACGCTAATCTTTATATATGGTCTCACTGCTGTCCCATATATGTCGTTTGAGTTCAGTCCAACTGGTTGATCAAACTGAGATGAAGTGAGAATAAATGGATCAAAGACATGAAACGTGTCTGTGAAGTTCAAAGCAGGGTCCCCTCTCCCATGAGTGGGAGAGGGTGAGGGAGAGGGTTGATAAATCATGCCGTTAAGAAACTTTGTTTCTCACCCCTCATCCTAACCTTCTCCCCTTGAAGGGGAGAAGGAATTATGTGGGACAGCAGTGATATGGTTTGCAACGTGGGTAAGCACCAATAAGGCTGATGATAAATTCGAGGGGCATTTATCAATGAGCGGGCAGCTGATGAAACAGCTGCAGCGTTCCTCCCTGCTGGCCGGTAGCAATGTGGGCTACCTCGAGGCCCTGTACGAAGCCTGGCTCCACAATCCCGGGGACGTGGCGCCGCAGTGGCGTAACTACTTCGAAAACCTCCCGCAGATTGACGGACACGACGCCGTGGATCTGCCCCATTCGGAAATCCGCGAGGAGTTCAGCCGCCTGACCGGGCGCTTGCGCGGTCACCGTATCGCCAGCCTGACCGGAGTCAGACTGGCGCAGGAGCAGAAGCAGGTACGGGTACTGCAGCTGATCAATGCCTACCGCATCCTGGGGCATCGCCACGCCCGTACCGATCCCCTGCAACGTCATGACCCGAGTCCGATCCCTGAACTGGAACTGGACTACCACGAGCTGTCGGAGGCGGACTTTGACACGGTGTTCCAGACCGGTTCCCTGGTCGGACCGGAGGAGGCGACCCTCAAGGAGATCCTGTTTGCGCTGAACCGCACCTACTGCGAGACCATCGGTGCGGAATACATGCACATTACCGATACCACGGAGAAACGCTGGATACAGCAGCAGCTGGAAGGCGTACAGGGTCATCCGGGCTATACCAGCGAAATACGCCGCTGGCTGCTCGAACGGCTGACGGCAGCGGAGGGTATCGAACGCTACCTGCACGCAAAATATGTCGGCCAGAAACGTTTCTCGCTGGAAGGGGGCGAGTCCCTGATTCCACTGCTGGGCGAGCTCATTAAGCGTGCCGGTTCGCAGGGTGCCCGGGAAATGGTCATCGGCATGTCGCATCGCGGTCGTCTCAACGTGCTGGTGAATATTCTCGGCAAGTCGCCGGCCGAGCTGTTCTCGGAGTTCGAGGGCCGACACAAGGAACTGCTTGCCACCGGTGACGTCAAGTATCATCAGGGCTTCTCCTCTGATATCAGGACGCCCGGCGGGCGCGTGCACCTGGCGCTGGCCTTCAATCCATCGCACCTGGAGATCGTGTCGCCGGTTGTGCAGGGCTCCGTCAGGGCGCGACAGCAGCGCTACCATGACAAGAGCTGCTGTAATGTCATCCCCGTGGTGCTGCATGGCGATTCGTCCTTCGCGGGCCAGGGCGTGGTGATGGAAACCTTTAACATGTCCGACCTGCGCGGGTTTACGACCCAGGGCACGGTGCACATCGTGGTCAATAACCAGATCGGCTTCACCACCAGCCATATCAAGGACGCGCGCTCGACGCTCTACTGCACGGATGTCGCGAAGATGGTTAATGCGCCGATCTTCCATGTGAATGGTGATGACCCCGAGGCGGTCTATTTCGTGACCCAGGTGGCGCTGGACTACCGCGCACGCTTCAGAAAAGACGTGGTCATCGACCTGGTGTGCTATCGCCGGCACGGGCATAACGAGGCCGACGAACCGGCGGCGACCCAGCCGCTGATGTACCGCGAGATCGTGTCATTGCCGACCACGCGCGAGCTGTATGCCAGCAAGTTGATCGCCATGAACATCGTCAAGCCGGACGAGCCGGACGAGCTGGCCATGCAATACCGGAACAAGCTGGACGCGGGTGAAAGCGTGACACCGGGAGTGCAGACGAATAACCATAACGGCAATACCATCGGTGTGGACTGGACACCCTATATCGGGCGCGAGTGGGACGAGCCCGCCGACACGACCGTAAGCCTGGAAATCTTGCGCAAGCTCTCCGCCAGTCTGCAGCAGCTGCCGGAAGGATTCGAACTCAACAGCCGGGTTGCCAAGATCATGGATGACCGGCGCAAGATGGTTGCGGGGGCCCTGCCGGTCGACTGGGGGTGTGCCGAGGCGCTGGCCTTCGCCACCCTGCTGCATGACGGTTATCCCATCCGCCTGTCTGGCGAGGACAGCGAGCGGGGCACCTTCTTTCATCGCCACGCCGTGCTGCACAACCAGATCGACGGCAGCATGTACACACCCCTTCAGCATCTTTCCGAACAGCAGCCCAATTTTATCGTGATCGATTCGTTGCTGTCGGAGGAGGCCGTGCTGGCCTTCGAGTACGGTTATGCCACCGCTGACCCGGCTTGCATGGCGATCTGGGAGGCCCAGTATGGTGATTTCGCCAACGTGGCACAGGTCGTCATTGACCAGTTCATCACCTCGGGCGAGGCCAAGTGGGGGCGGCTCTGCGGCCTCACTATGCTCCTGCCGCACGGTTATGAGGGCCAGGGTGCCGAGCATTCCTCGGCGCGCCTGGAGCGGTTCCTGCAGATGTGTTCCGGCCACAATATCCAGGTCTGCGTGCCGACCACGCCGGCACAGGCCTTTCATATGCTGCGACGCCAGATGCTGCGCCCGTTCCGCAGGCCGCTGATCGTCATGTCACCGAAAAGCCTGCTGCGCCACAAGCTCGCGACATCCAGCCTGGATGAGCTTGCCAGCGGCGAGTTCAGACCGGTGATCGGCGATGTCGATGCACAGGACGGGAAAACAATCAGCCGGCTGATCATGTGCAGTGGCAAGGTCTATTACGATCTGCTGCAGCGTCGGCGCGAGGCCGGGCTCGATCACGTCGCGATCATCCGGCTCGAGCAGTTATACCCGTTCCCGTGGCGGCTGCTGCGCCAGGAGCTGGCCAGCTACCCGAATGTCACGGAGTATATCTGGTGCCAGGAAGAACCCAAGAACCAGGGTGCCTGGTATGCCACGCGCCACAAGCTGCAGGAGGTGATTGGCGAGAATAACGGGCTCTACTATACTGGCCGCGCGACGCTGCCCGCACCGGCAGTCGGCTACCCCGGGCTGCATACCCAGCAACAAATTGCGCTGGTCGCGGATGCCCTGGGCCTGGTGGAATGATCGGTCCGGCCCGGATCCTTGCGCTCATCTGAACAGCACGGAACAGGGTGGAAGTAGTGTTATTGAACTCACAAGGACAAGCGGATGACCATTGAAGTGAAGGTGCCTGCACTCCCGGAATCAGTCAGTGACGGCGTGGTGGTTGGCTGGCACAAGCAACCCGGTGAGTCCATACGACGTGACGAGGCGCTGGTCGATATCGAGACCGACAAGGTGGTACTGGAAGTGCCTGCCCCGGATGACGGTGTGCTGGAAAGTATCCTGATGAACGACGGTGATACGGTAACCGCAGATCAGGTCATTGGTATTATCAGCGAAGGCGAGATGCGTGCACCGCAGGCGCAGGCTGTCGCTGCTGCAGCACCCGCATCCCCTGCAAATGAAAACCCGCGGCAGAACATCGCAATGGGTCCGGCGGCACGCAAGCTGGTGGCTGAACACCAGGTCGATCCCGGGCAGATTAGCGGCAGCGGCAAGGACGGGCGCATCACCAAGGCGGATGTCGTCGATTTCGTTAACCGGCAAGCGGCTGAACCGGCTGCCGTCCCGGAACCGGTGAGTGCCGAGCCCCGGCTGACGCCCGGTCTGCCCGAGTTCGACGAGGACCGGCCACAGAAACGGGTGCCGATGTCCCGCCTGCGGGCGCGCATTGCCGAGCGCCTGCTGCAGGCGACGCAGACCACCGCGATGCTGACCACCTTCAACGAGGTCAACATGCAGCCGGTCATGGAACTGCGTGCCAAGCACAAAGAGGCGTTCGAAAAGAGCCACGGCGTAAAGCTGGGTTTCATGTCGTTTTTCGTGAAGGCATCGGCGGAAGCGCTCAAGCGCCATCCGGATATCAATGCCTCGATCGATGGCGATGACATTGTCTACCATGGTTATTGCGATATCGGTATCGCCATCGGTACCGAACGCGGGCTGGTCGTACCCATCCTGCGTAATGCCGAGTATATGACGCTGGCCGAGATCGAGACCTATATCGTGGAGTTCTCCGAAAAGGCGCGATCCGCCAAGCTCGAGATGGAGGACATTACCGGCGGGACCTTCACCATTTCCAACGGCGGAGTGTTCGGGTCGATGTTATCGACGCCGATTCTCAATCCCCCGCAAAGCGCCATTCTCGGCATGCACAAAATCCAGGAACGCCCGGTGGTGGAGAATGGCAAAATCGTCGTGCGCCCGATCATGTACCTGGCGCTGACCTATGATCATCGCATCGTGGACGGCGGCAGCGCGGTGACGTTTCTTGCCACCATCAAGGACCTGCTGGAAGAGCCGGCCAGCATGCTGCTGGATATATAAAGGTCGTTCTCACCGCAGAGACGCCGAGGACGCAGAGAAACAATATCAAAACAGAATCTTCGCTCCGATGATTAAAACCCGGGAAATCACACCGCAAAGGCGCAAAGAACGCAAAGAACGCAAAGCAAATCTATGATCCTGAAATCAGGAAAATCATACAACATCTCAGCTTGCAGATGAGGCGCTGGAATGATGTAGGAGCGCCTCGCAGGCGCGAAAAACTTTTTAATCGCTCTGCGACTCTGCGATTATGACATCGGTCCATCGAGCGAGACGATCTGGTTAGTCCCCCTCTCCCATGAATGGGAGAGGGTGGGGGAGAGGGTTGAAACATCAGGCAGTTAAGCAACTGCGTTGCTCACCCCTCATCCTAGCCTTCTCCCCTTGAAGGGGAGAAGGGAAAATCGGGGTATCAGGTATTTTGAATTTCTATCATTAATTGCTTTGCGTTCTCTGCGTCTCTGCGGTTAATTGTTTTCGTGTAATCCGTATTTGATATTTAATAGTGAGTATCCATGGCAAAAAAATATGATGTGATTGTAATCGGGGCGGGGCCGGCCGGGTATGTCGCTGCCATCCGTTGTGCGCAGCTGGGACTCAGGACGGCATGCGTTGACGAGTGGATCGGCAAGCACGGTGCACCGGCGCCGGGTGGAACCTGCCTGAACGCGGGTTGCATACCTTCCAAGGCACTGCTGGAGAGCTCGGAGCTCTACGACCGGATCCGGCAGGGAGGAAATGCGCACGGTATCGTTGCCGGGGATGTCGGTCTCGATGTCGTTGCCATGATGGACCACAAGGACAAGATCGTCCGGGAGCTGACGGGCGGTATCGAAACGCTGTTCAAGGCCAATGGCATCGACTGGATAACGGGACACGGCCAGTTACTGGCCGATCGCCAGGTGCAGGTCAGCACGCATGACGGTGGCGAGCAGACCCTGTCGTCCGACAATGTCATTCTGGCCACCGGCTCGGCACCGGTGGCCATTGATGCGGCGCCCCTGGAGGGTGAACAAATCGTGGACTCCACCGGCGCGCTCAACTGGACCGAGGTCCCGGAGCGTCTTGGCATTATCGGCGCCGGCGTTATCGGGCTGGAGCTTGGGAGTGTCTGGCGGCGCCTGGGATCCGAGGTCACCCTGCTGGAGGCGCAGGATGTTTTCCTTTCCATGGCCGACCAGCAGCTGGCCCGGGCCGCACTGAAACTGTTCGGAGGACAGGGCCTGGATATCCGGCTGGATGCCTGTGTGAAATCAACCCGGGTAAAACACGAGGTTGTAGAACTCGTTTACGAAGATCCGCAGGGGACTCATGCGCTGAATGTCGATCGTCTGATTGTTGCCGTGGGCCGGCGGCCATACACGGAGGGGATCGCCGCGCCGGAAACAGACCTGCTCTACGATGAGGGTTGTTTCATCCATGTAGACGAGAATTGCTGCACCAACCTGCCCGGTGTCTACGCGATCGGTGACGTGGTGCGCGGTCCCATGCTGGCACACAAGGGCTCGGAAGAGGGGGTTGCCGTTGCCGAGCGCATTGCCGGCCAGTCCGCGACAGTTGATTTCGATACCATTCCCTCGGTGATCTATACCCATCCCGAAATCGCCTGGGTGGGGAAGACCGAGGAGGCCCTCAAGAAGTCCGGTGTCGCCTATCGCAGCGGTGTGTTTCCGCTAACCGCAAGTGGCCGTGCACGCGCCATGCAACAGACAGAGGGTATGGTGAAGGTGCTCAGTGAGGCCGATACCGACACGGTGCTGGGCGTACACATCCTCGGCGCACATGCCTCGGAGCTGGTCGGTCAGGCTGTGATTGCAATGGAGTTCGAGGGAAGCAGTGAAGATATCGCCCGTACCGTGTTCGCGCACCCGACGTTATCCGAGGCGCTGCACGAAGCTGCATTGTGTGTTGACCGCAGGGCCATCCATATCGTCAACAAGAAGTCATCCTGAATAAATGGGGACATTCTCATTGCTTTCCCACATACTCCCTCTCCCACCGGGACGCCTACAGGGATGTAGGTGATAGGGCAACGCATGGAGCAGTTGCCGAGAGGGTTGGGGAGAGGGGATAGAATAAAGCTAACTGCCTGTATTTATACCCCCTCTCCCTGGCCCTCTCCCGGTGGGAGAGGGGATGTTCTGTTTGGTTTGCGGTGACTGACATTCATGTCCAGCGAGTAATAACAGTCTGGATAAATAATTTCTTTCATTGTGTTACAGGTAATTCAATAAGCAGTTATGGGACAGCAATGAGAATGTCCCCATTTCCTTTTTCAGGATGACGGTTCGGTTAGCCCGGTCCGGGTCCATTCGGAATTGCGTACCCAGTCCATGAACTTCTCCCGGGGCATTGGCCTGCCGATGTAGTACCCCTGCCCATGGTTGCAGCCCATGCTTGTTAGCTGGTACAGGGTCTCCTCGTCCTCGATTCCTTCTGCAATCACGCTGAGTTCGAAGTTTTCCCCCAGGTTGATCATGGTCTGCACGATACGAGCATCGTTGACATCCGATGCCATTCCCTTGACGAATGACTGGTCGATTTTCAGCTCATGGACAGGCAGTTGTTTCAGGTAACCGAACGAGGAATAGCCGGTCCCGAAATCATCGATGGACAACCTGACGCCGAGTTTGCGCAGGCCCCGCAGGGTCTCGATGCTGGCCTCCGGGTTTTTCATAACCGCACTTTCGGTTACCTCGATCATCAACCTGTCGGGCCTGGTATCCCAGGTCCGCAAGGCACGCTTTACCAGCTCGATCAGTTCAATTTCGGCCAGGGTGCTCGCGGACAGGTTGACTGCCATCCTGAAATCCGGCCACAGGCGCCTGATTTCAACACTCTGGCGCAATGCAGTATTCAGGCTCCACAAGGTCAGGGGGAAAATCAGGCCGTTATCCTCCGCCAGCGGGATGAACTCATCCGGACCGATGAATCCGCGTTTGGGGCTGTTCCAGCGGATCAGTGCCTCGGCACCGTACAGGTGCTTATGCTGCAGGTCGACCTTGGGTTGATAGTAGAGTTCGAGTTCGCTTTTCGTGATTGCATGTTCGAGTTCGCGGACCAGTCCGCTGTTTGAAGCATCCGGTTGCTGGCTGTTGTCGGCCATCTGGTAGTCCTGGTAGGTTTCCCGGGCCGTGTAAATGGCCCTGTCCGCCTGTTGCAGCAGTGCATCACTGGTGCTGCCATGTTCCGGAAAGACCGCAATGCCCGCATGCAGCTTGATGTCGATGGGGCTGCCGTCATCCAGGCAGATCTCATCGAGTGATGTGATTATCTTGTTGGCTGCCAGTTCGGCAAGGTGCGGACTCTTCAGATTCAGCAACGCCACTGCAAACTCATCGACACCGATGTGACCGGCAAGATCCTGCTGTCGCCTGACGGACTCTATGCGGTCAGCCATTTGCTGCAGGATCCGGTCAGCCGCACTGTAACCGTAGATGGAGTTGATCGTCCTGAAGCCCTTTATATTCAGCAGGACAACGGCAAGGGTGGTGTCCTGCTGTTGATGTTCGTGCAGCGCCTCGTCGAGAGCGGCGAGAAAGTCCGCGCGCTTCGCCATGCCTGTGGGTGTATCCATGAGTCTGCTGTTGCCGCTGGTGCCTGTCGTGTGAGGCGCGGTCATGCATCCTAGATATAGTAGTCGCTTGGGTCTATGCCGAAGTCTACCGGGTCCAGGGCGTGCTCAATGGTCAGCCGTTCGCTCAGGGTCTCCTCTTCATATTTCATCAGGTCCAGGATATGCGGTTTCTCGTAGGGTACCTTGTCGGCGTTCAATATGAGTAGCAGTTTCGGGCTGAGACGCCGGACTCGATTCTGGGATAAGACAATCGCAACCTGGCCCGAATTCAACTCCACCAGGGTGCCGGTCGGGTAGATGCCCAGGCACTGTATGAACTGCTCCACCAGCTCCTCCTGAAAATCGTTTCCGCGCCACTTGTAGAGTTCACGGATTGCGTCATGCGCGGAAACGGGCTTCTTGTAGGGCCGCTCACTGGTCATGGCGTCATAACAATCAATGATGGCAGCGATACGGCCGCTTACGGGGATGGCCTCGCCCTTGAGCTTCTGCGGGTACCCCTTGCCATTGAGACGCTCATGGTGGGTGGCAACCATTTCAATGGTGGTCTTGGGAATATTGCCCGCGCCTACCAGCATTTCCACACCGAAGGTGACGTGGCGCTGCATCAGCCTGAATTCCTCTTCTGTAAGCCGGTCATTTTTATCGAGGATTCCCTCGGGGACCTTGAGTTTGCCAACATCCAGCAGCAGGGTGCCCATGGCCACGTCCTTCAACTCGTTCTTGGGGAAGCCGAGGTGACGGCAGAACGAAGCGGCCAGTGCGCAGGAATCGATGGCATGGGAATAACTGTAGGTGTCCTTGCTCTTCAGCTGGCGCAGCAGCATGAATGCGTCAGGGTTGCGCAGGACACTGTCGGTTATCTCGTCAACCGCCTCGTTGATGGCAGGCACATTGAGTTTTCCCTTGTTGCGGATGTCACTGAAGAGATCATCAACCAGCCGCTGTGATTTCTGGTAGGTATCCTTTGCTACCTCCAGTTCATGCTCCACCTCGGTGCTGTCTTCGTACTTGGTCTGCGGCGGAGGGAGTTTGGAAACCTGTACCACTTCCTGCATGGTCACCTTGCGGCTGGGATCATGGCGGTGGTAGACATCCGGTGCATCGACACCGAGTTCCACATTGATATAAACGTACTCGCACAGTTCCTGGAGAATCTCGATCTCACGCTGCTTTTCCAGTTTGAATCCCTGGAACAGAAACGGCGTTTCCACCCAGGGACGATCGAGTTCCTGGACGTACATGCCCTCCATCAGATTGATGGTGCTGATACGTTTCGTCGATGCGAGGTGTTTGCCGTCATCCTCGACATCAGCCACGGCATTGATATCGCTCATTTGTGCAGGCCCTTGATCTTATGAAGTTAAATTTATTGGTAGATGCCAGATCTATCGGCATTCCGTGACGGGTCTTGAGCGGTTTCATGCAGTCGATTGAGGGCGTGCACGAGGTGATGAGAAGGTCGTACCGACAGTGCCGGCAGGCGGGACAGGAGTGGCCCTCGGCCGCACGGCGGGGCCGCCGGCGATCAGCCGAAATGGTGTGTAACTAGCTGATTAACTGTTGGATATGTCGGGGCTCTACGGTGATGTCGGTGCCCTGCGTGCCGGACAGGGTCCGGTCAATCACCCTCAACCCAGCGTACCCCGCCGGGCGTGGTCTCTTTCTTCCAGAACGGGGCCCGGGTCTTCAGGGTGTCGATCAGGTATTCACAGGCCCGGAAGGCGGCCTCTCGGTGGGGGCTGGCGGCGGCGACGAACACGATGCGGTCGTTCGGTGTGAGCGGGCCGACCCGGTGGATAATGATGGCATCGGCCAGTTCCCAGCGTTGGCGTGCCTCCTGTTCGATGTCGGCCAGGGCCTGTTCGGTCATGCCGGGGTAGTGTTCCAGCATCATCTCGCGGATGACCTCACCCGCATTCAGGTCACGCACCAGGCCGACAAAACTGACCACGGCACCGGCCCGCCCGGCGCAGCGGTCGCGCAGCTGTTCGAGTTCGCTGCCCGGATCAAAATCCTCTGTCTGTACGCGGATCAAGGTTTGGTCTCCCGTAGGATGGGCAAAGGCCGTCTGGCCGTGCCCGTCAAATCCCGTGTGTCGGGCACGCTGCGCTTTGCCCAACCTACCAACTGTACGCGGATCAAGGTTTGGTCTCCCGTAGGATGGGCAAAGGCCGTCTGGCCGTGCCCATGCTTTATCCTGTCGCGCCTGCGAGGCGCTCCTACAATGGTAGGTAAAACATGCTGTAGGAGCGCCTCGCAGGCGCGATCGCAACAACCTAGCCGCCGGTGACCGGCGGGAACCAGGCCACTTCATCACCGTCGTTGACCGGTGTATCGGGTTTGACCACTGACTGGTTGATGGCCACGTGCAGGCGGCGGTCGGACAGGGCGGTGTCCCAGACCTCGCCGCGGGACTGCAGCCAGCGGACCAGCGACGCCACGTCGCTGACCCCCTCGGGCAGTTCCAGCTGTTCATCACCCACGCCCAGGGTCTCGCGCAGGCTGGCAAAGTAGCGCAGCTGGATCATCTCAGCGCTGCTCCGGTACGTTCCACTCGCCGCTGCGCCCGCCCGACTTGTGCAGCAGGCGCAGGCCCTCGATCACCATGCCGCGGTCCACGGCCTTGCACATGTCATAGATGGTCAGCGCGCTGACCGAGGCTGCCGTCAGGGCCTCCATCTCCACCCCGGTCGCGCCGTTGAGTTCGCAGCGGGTCACGATATGCACGCGGCTGGTGTCCCGGTCCAGGCTGATATCGACGTCGATAGCGGTCAGCATCAGGGGATGGCACAGGGGGATCAGTTCGGCGCAACGTTTCGCGGCCTGGATGCCGGCCACGCGTGCGACCGTGAGGACATCGCCTTTCTTGTGGCCGCCGCTCTCGATCATCTGCAGGGTCTCGGGCTGCATGCGCACAAAGGCCTCGGCACGTGCCTCGCGCAGGGTATCAGGTTTGTCGCTGACATTGACCATGCGCGCATTGCCCTGGGCATCGAGGTGGCTGAGCTTGCTCATCGGGCCCACTCCGAGAACGGCAGGAACCTGACGGTATCACCGGAACTGATCCGGGTCGCTTCCGGTATCTCCACCAGGCCATCGGCCCAGACCACGGAGCTCAGTACGTCCGACCCCTGGCGCGGATAGGTCTCGGCAACCGGCGCGCCGTCCGGGCCATGATTCAGGTGCACGCGCACGTATTCACGCCGCTGCTTTGACTGGTAATCGAACCCGGCCTGTACCGGCCAGCTTGCCGGTGTCGTTTGCGTGCGCCCCTGCAGGTGCTGGATGAAGGGGCGGGCAAACAGCAGGAAGGTGACATAGGTCGAGACCGGGTTGCCCGGCAGGCCGATAAACGGCACGGCGCCGATGCGCCCGAATGCCAGGGGTTTGCCCGGCTTCATGCGGATGCGCCACAGGTTCAGTTCACCCACGGCCTGCAGTGCGGTCTTGATGTGATCCTCCTCGCCCACCGATACCCCGCCGGTGGTGACCACCAGGTCGGCCCGTTCGGCCGCGGCCAGCAGGGTCCGGCGGGTGGTATCAAAATCGTCGGCAATGCTGCCCAGGTCGATGACCTCGCAGCCCTGTGCCTCCAGCAGGGCACTCAGCTGGTAACGATTGCTGTTATAGATCTGGCCCGGTGCCAGTGGCTGCCCCGGCTCGACGAGCTCATCGCCGGTGGAAAAGATGGCGACCCCGGGTCGGCGGTAAACCGCCACCTCGCCCAGGCCAACCGATGCCGCCAGTCCCAGGTGCGCGGCCTGCAGTAGCGTGCCGGCCTCGAGCACCGTGCTGCCACGTTTGATGTCATTGCCTCGCGGACGAATGTTGGCGCCGGTTGCGACTGTCTGCTCGAGGATCACCCGCTCGCCCTCGAGGCGGCAGAATTCCTGCATCACCACGGTGTCGGCGCCGTTTGGCATCGGTGCGCCGGTAAAGATGCGCGCCGCGGTGCCCGGTTGCAGTTCGCTGCCGGTGCTGCCGGCGGGGATGCGCTGGGCAATGGGCAGGCCTTCGGACTGCGCGCGTTCCAGGTCACGGCTGTGCAGGGCATAACCATCCATGGCGCTGTTGTCGAATCCCGGGACATCCAGGGGTGAGTACAGGTCCCCGGCCGTGAGTACAGGTCCCCGGCCAGCACCCGGCCGGCGGCACGCATCAGGGGGATGTGCTCCTGATCGGTCAGCGTTCGTGCCCCGGACAGTAATGCCGCTACGGCTTCCTCGACGCTGAGCAGGTCGGGCTGGTGATCGAAGCAGGGATCGGCGGCCGGATCGGACATGCTCAGGACTCCGTCAGACGCGGCATCAGCTCGACCATGTTGCAGGGGCCATTGCGGTAGTCGAGTTGCGGCCCGATGATCTCGTCCCAACCGGTGCGGCAGGCACCGGTGGAGCCGGGCAGGCAAAAGATGAAGGTGCCGTTGGCGACGCCTCCGAGTGCCCGCGAGGCGACGGTCGAGGTCTTGATATCCTGGTAGGACAGCCAGCGGAACAGCTCGCCGATGCCCTCGAGTTCCTTGTCGAGCAGCGGGCGGATGGCCTCGGGGGTGCTGTCCCGTCCGGTCATGCCGGTGCCACCGGTGGTGATGATGGCATTGATCCCGGGGTCGGCGATCCAGCGTGACACCACTTCCCGCAGCCGGTAGATGTTGTCGGGTGCGATCAGCTTTTCGGCGAGGGTATGGCCGGCCGCGGTCAGGCGCTCAACCAGTGCCTGGCCGGAGGTGTCGTTCGCCTCGGTGCGTGAATCGGACACCGTCATGACGGCGATCGTTACCGGGATGAAGTCCCGCTCAGTCTTGTTTCCCACGGCCTGCGTGCTCCTTGTCGATCGCTTTATCTGGATCCGGGGCAATGGTAGAGCAAGCCGGCCGGTTTCACTACCGTTGACGGGCACACGGGGGTGCGGGGCAGGGAAAGGACAGGGACAGTATGCACAAGGCCGGGAGGGGTGCCGGGCCCGCTAGCACCTGGATAAGACTAAGTTACCGATTATATTGTGTAATCCAGGGCACCCATCAGGAGTGATGTGTACGATTAGATCCCTGGCCAGTGAGGGTCTGGCCTTGTCAGGTGGCCCGGCTTTAAGTGGTCTTGCTTTGACTGCTTAATTGACTAATTGCGCGAAGCTGACCATCCACAAGACCACGAACACGGAGATCGCTACCAGGGTTGCCGCGACGCACCAGCCACAGGTCTTCTCCATTACTGTTTTCAAGCTCATTTTCCATCACCTCCGTATTTCATCCATTCCATTCGAACATTGTTATATTTTAAAATATTAATTATATATCAATAAGATAGCTTACTTATGGAAAGCATAGACCATTTATGTTCCGACGCAAGCCGGTTTGTATGCAGTGCGGTTGGCGACATGTCCGGTGCAGGGTTCAGGGGACGCTATACCCATCTGCTGGCATAGCCGGCGGTAAATCGGACTGCGGCCTTTACCATTCCTGGCTGCTTTTCGGCCC